>NZ_QAJB01000071.1:0-4670 GCF_003061325.1 Microbacterium sp. HMWF026 | reverse complement strand
CCTGCGCACCCTGGCCGACCAGGCCAACGCCGCCTCGGGCCTCGTCGTCGACACCCGCACGTGGGAAGCCGCCGAGGCGGCGAGCCACACGCCCGTGCGGACCGCACGCCCCGCCGGCCGCCCGGTCCGCGCCGCTTGATACCACTGCGGCTCGCTCCGGTCCAGCCCCCTCGCGCATGATGCATACTGTCGGGGACGCGTGACATTCACGTGAATGGATCGGAGTGACCTGTGCCCGTACGCAAGCTGCTCGACATGTCTCTGCTCGAGTCGTGGCTCGCGGAGTTCCGCGCGCTCGGGTACCTCACCGGGAGCGACATCCGCGTCCTGGAACAGGATGACGAGTCCGATCCCGATGCGGGCCTGATCGTCGTCGACCTGACCGAGGCGAAGACCATCACCTACCTGCAGCCCATCACGGGCGGCGAGGGCACGTGGAAGGCCACGATGGAGGCCCGGGACGCCACCATCGAGCTCTCCGCGGTCGCCCTCGTGAACCTCGGCAACGAGGTCAACGTCCTGGGCGCCCTCGTTGCCTTCCTCGAGACGAAGTCGAAAGCTCTGCTCGCGGCCTGCTGACCAGCTCGGCCGACCAACGAGAAAAGGGCACCCGATCGGGTGCCCTTTTCTCGTTCTGTGGCGGCTCCCCGTATCCCCGCCTGACGGAGCTTGGCGATGTCCCCCCGCGCCCTATCACCCTTCTGGCGCGGGACGCGGAACGGGCACCGAGACCGGCGAGCTACTCAATGAACAGAATCTCCGGACGCGCCTGCAGGACGTCCGCGACGGCGATGACGGTCGCTATCGGCGAGACTGAAAGGCGGGCCCTCCGCGGCGGGTCTCAGGCGTCGCGGATCAGTCGAGTTTCTTGCCCTTTCACCTCTCGCGGGAGAAGAGTTCGGCAACGTCAGTGTCATCAGGAGGACCCATTTCTAGTTGCCGCGCGTTTTCCGGCACGAGGAAAGACCCAAGTGCGACCACGGTCCCGGACGCAACACCGGCAATGACACCAACCACGGGATAGAACACGAAGAGTGACGCAGGGCCGAACCCTGAGTCGAACACGCCGAATAGGGTCCAGCCGACGACGGGCGCCGCAACGCTCATCGCAATGGTCCATCCCTTCCGGGTGT
The DNA here is from genome assembly GCF_003061325.1 of Microbacterium sp. HMWF026. Taxonomy (NCBI): domain Bacteria; kingdom Bacillati; phylum Actinomycetota; class Actinomycetes; order Micrococcales; family Microbacteriaceae; genus Microbacterium; species Microbacterium sp. HMWF026. The sequence goes on along the minus strand of NZ_QAJB01000071.1, from coordinate 3,537 downwards.
GCAGCTTTGATGCAAACCACACGGTTCCGAGGATGACGAAGACGGTCGTCAGCAATCCGAAACTAAGGCCGGCGCCGACGGTGGCGGAGAGCGTGATGGCCCCATGCCCGCCGCCCATCACCCCGTTGTATAGAGCGCTGACGGTGGCAGCTGCCACCACACTCATGACCGCACCGCCGGCGACCACGTACCAGTAGAGCTTGGTGGTTGCCGGCAGTGCGTGTGTCATGACTCCAACCCTAGGAGGGGTCGCGCCCACGCTCTAAAGCGCGCTGCTCGACGTCGCCCCCGAAGCTGCCGCGACGGAGGCCCGCGCCCTCCTCGCCGCCGCCCGAGACGCGCGCGAGCACACCGACCCGAACCTCTCCCCTTCAGGTCTCGCCACCGAGGTGCAGCGGCGTAAGGAGGGCGTGCAGCAGCGGCACGGGGACCGGGGTGCTCATCCTGGTCACGGCGGCGGTTTTCTTCCTGACGCTCGACATGCCGCGCGTGGCCGCCGTGGCCGACCCGACCGCAGCACCCACCCCCTCGCCCTCAGCGTTCCGCATCGGAAGATCAGCGGCCCCGGGTCACGCTCGCGAAGAGGCGTGCCCGGGGCCTCGGAGACTCAGCGGCGCTTGCGGCGCAGCTGCTCCAGCTCCGAAGTCGACGTATGGAAGGCATTGTGAGCGTGCGCTAGCCCGACCGCCAACGTTCGAATTGCATTCGCGTCCCGCTCGGTCCGTCCAATGGACTGCATGCTCGCAGACTCCCCGTCGAGAGCTTCCGCAATCATGTTCGCCTGAAACCTGGCTGTCTCAAGGTGGTCTGTCATGGCGTCTCCCCCCTCGCGGACATCGGCGTCCCGCTTCGAGGGTGAACATAGCGGCGGGGTACGACATCCCATCGCCGCGTTCGATCCAACGGTCGCAACGCTCCCCTCCCGCGCTCAGAGCTGATTGCACGTAGGTTGCATGCAACGACCGCACGCACCACCACAAAACCCCGGCCAATCATGCGGTATGCACGGCTGACCGGGGCTTTTCGAGGTGGTGGCGAGTGAGGGATTCGAACCCCCGAATGCAATGCAGTCTGATTTACAGTCAGATCCCTTTGGCCGCTTGGGTAACTCGCCAGATGCGCACCCGCCCGGCTTTTTCAGTCGACCAGAGGCGCGAGAAACCACTCTACTATCCCCGAAGGGGTGCTCGAAACCATCGGCGGTCTCACTCGGGCGTGCGCAGCAGCGCGCCCTCGCTGCGGCACGTCGCCGCGGCGACGTCCATGGCGCGCGAGAGCACGGCATCCCAGTCCTCGGCGACCTCGGGCAGCCGCTCCCGCACGAGCGCGGCGGTCGTCGCGAGCACGGCGTCGCCGCCGCCCATCGTGTCGACGATGCGTCCCGGAAGGTTCGAGATGCCGCGCGTCACCGTCACGTCGCCCGCGACGATCGCCGCACCGCCCGCGCCGTAGGTCGCCAGCACCGCGTCCACGCCCAGGCCCGTGAGCCGGTCGCGCAGGTCGTCGAGCGAGGTGCCGTAGAGCAGCTGCGCATCGTCCTCGCCGACCTTGACCAGCAGCGCCCCGGCGGCGGCGCGCTCGAAACCCCGCACGAACTCGTCACGGTCGTGCAGCATGCCGCTACGCGGGTTCGGGTCGATCGCCAGGGACGTTCCGGCCGAGGCCACGGCATCCACGAGCGCATCGGTCTGCTCGCGGTCGTCGAAGGGAAAGCAGCTCACCACGACCATCGGGGCGGCCGCGATCGCCGCGCGCTCCGCCGCACCGTAGGCGACGCGGCGGTTCTGCGCGGCGTCGTTGAAGACGTACTGGGGCTCCCCCTCGGCCGAGCGGGTGCTCACGGCTCGCGACGAGCCGTGAGCGGCGGGACTCGCGAGCAGCTCGACGTCGTACTCGGCGGAGTACGCGCGGATCTGCTCCCCCGCGGCGTCGTCGCCCACCATCGCGATGAGGGATGCCGGCACCCCCAGCCGCGACAGGCCGACCGCCACGTTGAGCCCGGCGCCGCCGACGAACTCGCGTACGCCGGCGTCGTCGCGGATCTCGTCGATCAGGGCGTCGCCGATCACGACGATGCGCCCGCTCACCGGCTCACCTCGGCCGCGTCGAGCACGCGGGCGACGAACTCCTCGGTGCGCCGCTTGGTGCCGTCGATCTTGCGGTCGACGCTCGCCCGGATCTCGCTCGGCGCGAGCGGCGCCGCCAGGCGCACGGTCTCGTGGCACGACATGTCGGCGCAGATGTACGTGCCGACGGTGTCGCCGTGCTCGCCCGCCTCGCCCGCCTTGCGGGCGGTGAACAGCGAAACCTGATCGCCCGGCTGCATCGTGTGGCACAGGTTGCACATCGCCGACCGCGCGCGCGACTGGCCCTCGGCGGCGCGCAGGACGATGCCGGTGGGCTCGCCCTCGTGCTCGGTGACGATGTAGCCCCGCCCGCGGGTGCGCGGGTCGCGCCACGCGAAGAAGTCGAGGTGGTCCCAGTCCGTCAGGACGAAGTCGTGCGGCAGGGCGACGACGCGCAGCTCCTCGGGAGCGGCGTTGACGAAGGCCTCACGGACCTCGTCCTCAGTGAGTGCTCGCATGGGCATCGAGTCTACGAGCGCCCGCGGGCGAACGGGCCGGACCTCACCCCCTCATTTGACGCTGCCCGCGGTCAGGCCGCCCACGATGTACCGCTGGAGCGCGAGGAACAGCGCCATCGGCAGCACCGCGGCCAGGACGGCGCCGGCCGCGAACACCGACCAGTTGGTCGCGGTCTCCTGCGACACGAACTGGTACAGGCCGACGGCGAGCGTCTGTTTGGCCGGGTCGACGAGGATCACGGATGCCAGGACGAAGTCGTTCATGGTCGCGATGAACGACAGCAGTCCGACGACGGCGAGGATCGGCGCGACGAGCCGCAGGATGATGGTGAAGAAGATGCGCGCATGCCCGGCGCCGTCGATCTTGGCCGCTTCGTCGATCGAGGCGGGGACGGTGTTGAAGAAGCCGTACATCAGATACGTGTTCACCCCCAGCGCCCCGCCCAGGTAGACCATGATGAGGCCGATCTGGGTGTTCAACCCGATCGCGGGGAAGACGTCGGCGATGGTCGTCATCAGCAGGAAGATCGCCACGAACGCCAGCAGCTGCGGGAACATCTGGACAAGCAGCAGGCTGAGCAGGCCGAAGCGACGCCCGGTGAACCGCATCCGCGAGAACGAGTACGCGGCGAGCGCCCCGAGGAAGACGGTGCCCCCGGCGGTGGCCAGACCGATCACGAGCGAGTTGACGAACCACGCGGCGAACGGCTGCTGCGGCAGCGAGAACAGACGCACGAAGCTGTCGATGCTCACCGTCTGGAACAGGCCGTTCGCGGTCAACAGGGTGCCGCCCGGGTTCAGCGCGGCCGACAGCACGTAGAGCAGCGGGAACGACGAGAAGATCAGCATCGCGATGCCGACCAGGTGGCGCCAGCCGGTCTGGCGGAACCACGTGCCCACGGGGCGGCGCGCGGGGCGGGTCGGGGTCAGGGTGTCGGTCGCCATGTCAGTTC
>NZ_QAJB01000070.1:0-9102 GCF_003061325.1 Microbacterium sp. HMWF026 | reverse complement strand
AGCGTCACCGCCGCCGCCAGGCCGTTGGGCCCCGAGCCCACGATGATCGCGTCGTAGCTCTCGCTCATCGCTGCAGGGGCTCCTTCTCGGCGGTCGAGGCATGGCCGATCGCGCTCGCGCCGCCGGTGGTACCGGGCGCTCCGCCCTCGGCGAGGTAGGCGAGGCGGTGCAGCGTCTCGGCGTTGCGCCACCGGGTGACGGCGTCGAAGACGGTGTCGGGCAGGATCTTGGTGGGGCCGGTCACCGGCTCTTCTTGGATGCGCACGACGCACGCGTCTCCGCGCGGCTTGACGTCGATGGCCACGCGGGCGACGCCGATCGGGCCGCCGTGCGGCTCGAGAACGGCACGGCGGGGCGGATCCCACACCCGCATCACGGTGGTGTCGTTCACCAGCAGCGGCCACGAGCCGAAGGAGTGGTGCAGGGTCGCCCCCTCGGTGGGCCAGTCCTCGCCCACGTCGCGCATGCGCGACGTGCCCACCACCCACAGGGGGTAGAGCCAGCCGTTCTCGAGCACGCGGAACACGTCGTCGGGGGTGCAGTGCAACAGGCGGACATTGCGGGCCATGCGCCGATCCTCCCCGTCGAGGAGGTGCGGACGGATGCCACGAGAAGCCGCCTCGACCCCGCCCACGCTACGGTCACCCACCGACACCCGTCGCGGAGGTTGCGCCCCGACGCGCGTCCCGGTATCGCGCCGACCGGAACCGCCCGCGAACCGACGGCGCCGCGCTCACGCCGCCGCGGCACCCCGCTGACGCGCGGCCGCCGGCAGGACGAACCACGCGCGCGTGCCGCCCGCGGGCGAGACGTCCAGGCCGATCGAGCCGCCGTGCGCGTCGACGATGCGGCGGCAGGTCGCCAGGCCGATGCCGATGCCCTGCACGTCGGCCCCGTGGTTGCGCTGCATCGGCTCGAACACGCGCTCGCGCATCTCGGGCTCGACCGCATCGCCGTTGTCGTCCACCGTGATGCGCCACCCGTCGGGCAGCACCTCGACGCTCACGCGCACCTCGGGCACCCGCTCGGCGGCCACCGTGAACTTCACCGCGTTCGCGATGAGGTTCTGCAGCAGCACCCGCAGCAGGGTGTCGTCGCCGCGGACGAAGGTCTCGGCATCCACCGTCACCGTGGCACCCGTGGCGACGAGGGCGCCGTCGAGGTCCTCGAGCACCGCGTCGACGGTCTCGGCCACGTCGACCTCGCCCAGGTGCGGCCGCGTGCCCCCCATGCGCGCGAAGTCGAGCAGGTCGGCGACCATCGCGCTCATGCGGGCGGCCGCGGCCTCGGCGCGCGCGAGCGAACGCGCCGCCCGCGGTGCCGCCGCCATCTCGGGGCTGTCGGCCGCCAGTTCGAGAAAGCCCGTCAGCGCGGTGAGGGGGTTTCGCAGGTCATGGCTGACCTGCGCCGCGAAGCTCTCGAGCTGGGCGTTGGATTCGACGAGGTCGCGCTGCACGCGCCGCAGCTCGAGGACGTCGATGACCTGGTGGGCGAGCAGATCGAGAGCGCGGCTGCTGGCATCCGAGAGTTCTCCGACCTCGTCGTCGAAGACGCAGAGCGTGCCGATCGCCACCCCGTCGGGGGTGATGAGCGGGCTCGAGGCGTAGAAGCGGACGTTCGCGACCTCACCGGTGACGAAGGCGTTCGCAGCGAAACGGGAGTCCAGACGCGCGTCGGGGACGACGACGCGACCGGGATTCGCGATCACCGCGGCGCACATCGAGTCCTCGCGCGAGCAGGTGGCCGCCTGGATGCCGACCGCCGCGACCTGGTGCTGCATACGGTCGTCGATGATGTTGATGACCGCCGTCGGCACGGCGCACACGGTCGCCGCGAGCTCGACCAGACCTTGCAGGTCGGGCTCGGGCGGTTCGCCCACGAGTCGATACTGCGCGATGGCCTCTCGCCTGGTCACATCGTGTGCGGTCGACACATTCCCCCCTGCGGTCGTTCTGCCCGGCGACGAGCCTAGCGTCCGGCGGTTACACCGTCGCGACCCGATCGGGAAGGGGCTCGCGCAGGCGGGCCGGGACGCGCAGAGTCGGCCCATGAGCACACCGAGCCCCTTCCCCGGATCCCCCGCCGAGCCGACCGCGCCCACGCCGTCGGAGCCCACGGCACCCACGCCCGCCGAACCGACGATCCCGCTCACGCCCGAGACGCAGCCCGGGCCGGCCTCCGGTGGCGACGGCGGTGCGGGCGCCTTCGCCCGGGAGCAGGGCGACGCCGTCGGCTCCGCCGAGATGGATGCCGACAACGCCGTCGAGCAGGACGTGATCGACGCCGTCGACCCCGGCGGCTCGCCCGACTGATCTCTTCTAGAGAACGCGGAAGGGCGGTGCCGATCGGCACCGCCCTTCCGTCCGTTCAGGAGCGGATCACGGGTTTCCGCGGGTCCACAGCAGCAGGATGGCGACGAGCTGCAGAACCACGCACCCCGCGAGGATCGCCACGCGACGCCGCGGCGTCGAGGACCAGCGCTCATCGCCCAGCAGGGGGGCCATGGGCATAAGCAGGCGGAAGGTGCTTTGCTGCGGCAGGAAGACCGCGAGGATGTACACGCCGTAGCTGAAGCCGTAGGCCACGACCATGAGGCCCAGCTTGCGGACGGGGCGCGACCACATGAGCGCGAGGAAGCCGACGATCAGCGCCACGACGAGCACGACGCCCACGACGCCGAGGTGCGTCGCCGCCTGACGGAACCACGGCGTGAAGGGCGTGAACTCGTCGTTGCCGACGTAGTCGAGCCACCAGCCGAGCTCGGTGCGGATGTAGGCGTTGTGCGTGCCGGTGACGTACTGCGCGATGTGGTTCCACGACAGGCCGGCGACCGCGATCGTCAGACCCGAGGCCATGAGCGACGCCCACTCGCGCACCGGGAACGGATCGACCTTGCGACGGAAGAAGCGGACGAGGAACACGATGCCCAGCGCCAGACCCAGCGCGAGCACGCCCGGACGCGTGTAGGCGGTGATCAGGCCGATCGGCAGGATCCACAGGTAGCGCCGCTTGATCGCCAGCAGCATGCCCGCGAACATCAGCAGCATGAACAGGCCCTCGCTGTAGCCGATGACGAAGAGGAACGACATCGGGGCGAACGAGAAGAACACCATGCCCCACCACGCCGGCTGGGGCTTGGTGACGGTGCGCAGCAGCACGAAGAGCAGCCACGTCGCGCCGAGGCTCGCGCCCAGGCTGAGCAGGACCGCGACCGGCTGCCATCCCAGACCCGTCGCGCCCGAGATCACGCGGACGAGCGTGGGGAACACCGGCAGGAACGCCCAGTTGTTCGGCAGGATGTCGCCCGACACGTTCATCGGCAACGACATGGGGTAGCCCTGCGCCGCGATCTGGCCGTAGCGGTCGGCATCCCACCCCGTGAGGTAGTCGAAGAAGGTGCCGAGGCGCTCGCTGTCGGGACCGAAGCCCCAGCGGGCCGCCTTGGCCACCGAGTAGAAACCCCACAGCAGGCCGAAGTTGACGACGCGCGCGATTGCCCACAGCGCGAGCACCCTGACGAAGGCGCCGCGTTCGATGGGGACGACGCCCTCGGGGGCGCGCAGCACGTCTGCGCCGTACTGGCGCAGCGCCCGTCCGACGCGGGAATCACGTAGACGGTCGAGACGTCGCGACGGACGCCCGATGACCCTCGACGGTTGCGTCGGGGTGACAAGCTCGCTCGGCGGTGCGCTCACTCGGAACCTTTCACAGGGAAGATGTGGGCGAGTGACGACGGTGTCGGGCCCGGACAAGTGCAGTTGGGGTGGATCGTACCGGATGAAACCGAGCGTTCCATCCGGTTGACTTCGAGCGGAATCCCCTGATCAGTGGGCGTCGCCGACGACTTTGAGGCCGATGACGCAACCCACCAGCCCCAGGATCAGCAGAACTTTCACCACCGAGATCGCCTCGGCGCCCGAGATCATCCCCACCACGACCGTCAGCGCGGCCCCGATGCCCACCCAGATGGCGTAAGCGGTACCGGTCGGGATCTCGCGCATCGCGTAGGCGAGCCCGGCCATCGACGCGACCAGCGCGACGCCGAACACGACGCTCGGCCACAGCTTGGTGAACCCCTCGGAACGGCCCAGAGCCGTGGCCCACACGGCTTCGAGGACACCCGAGACGATGAGGACGATCCACGACATGACGATGCTCCTTGGCCAGTCTTGTCGCAGTCCGGGTACTGATCCCTCGTCCGGGGACGCGGAGGGCGTCCACGGCCCAGCGTAGCGGTCGCACCTGGGCAGGGCCCGTGCAGCCGATCCGCTCCCCCCACCCTCGCCCGCCCTCGCCCGTCCTCGATAAACGCCGTGCCTGTCGAGACATGCTGCGACGCCGCGTGTCTCGACACGATCGGCGTTTATCGAGGACAGCGCGGCGACGGCGACGCGGCGGTCACCTAAGACAGCGCGGCGGTCACCGACGCCGGCGACGCGGCGGTCACCGACGACGACGCGGGGACGGCGGCATCCGTGATCAGATCAGGAAGATGGATGCCGCGCCGGGGTTGTGCGCGTGCACGAGGACCCCGAAGACGACGGCGTCGAACAGCAGGTGCACCGTCACGACGTACCAGAGCGACCGGGTCTTCAAGAAGAGGAAGCCCTGCACGATCGCGAAGGGGATCGTCAGCAGCGGCCCCCACGCCTGGTAGCCGAGCTCCCACAGGAACGAGACGAAGACGATCGCCTGCAGGATGTTCGCGGTCAGGTCGGGGAAGTGCCGGCGCAGCAGCACGAAGACCGTGCAGATGAAGAACAGCTCGTCCCAGATGCCGACCGCGCCCACCCCCACGAACAGACGCGCGATGAGGTCGGGCGTGGTCACCTCCGGCCAGTTCGTGTAGACGCCCGAGGTGATGAAGTAGAACGGCAGGATCAGGTAGCCGAGCACGATGACGCCGGCCAGCCACGCCCACTGCCACCAGGTCCAGCGTCCGCCACCACGCCAGGGGAAACGGATCGCGTAGTCGCGGTAGACGAAGCGCGAGACGACGTAGGGCACGACCACCGCCCCGCCCAGAGCGAGGGTGAACCGCACGAAGGCCGCGTTGTCGAGCTCGGCCTGCAGCGGGATGAGGCTGACGATGAACTGCCCGAGGGCGACGAGCGAGACGTCGCGGGCGATGCTCGGCTCGGCCCCGCGGGCGAGGGGCACCCCCGCGCGCCGGTAGACGAGGATCGCGGATGCCACGGCGAGCGCGAGCAGGATCCAGCCCAGCCACACGATCTGGACGACGAAGAGGACCGGGGCGGCGAGACACACCGACAGTGCCGGGATGAGCTTGGGCGTCCAGGTCGAACGCTCGCGGACCGGCACCGCGGTGTGCGCGGTCACGGTGAGACCCGCGTGTAGGTCAGGTCGCGGATGTCGCGTCCCACGCGCAGCCCCTTGCGCTCGAACGCGGTGAGGACGCGCCCCTCGAAGCGCTCCGCCCACTCCCCCGCGAACGCCCGCTCGAAGGCCGGGGCCTCGTCGAGCACGTCGCGCATCTGATCGGCGTAGTCCTGCCAGTCGGTCGCCAGACGGAGCGTGCCGCCGGGACGGATCGCCCCCGCCGCGATCCGGGCGAAGTCGGGGGCGACGAGACGGCGCTTGGTGTGCTTGTTCTTGTGCCACGGATCGGGGAAGAACACCCACAGCTCGTCGACCGACGCCGCCGGCAGCAGGTGCTGGAGCGCCTCTGGGGCGTTGGCCTCGACGAGCCGCAGGTTTCGCACGCCCTCGCGATCGGCATCCAGCATGGTGCGTGCGAGCCCGGCCGTGAACACCTCGACGGCGAGGAAATCGGTGTCGGGGTGCGCGGCCGCGGCCGACACGATCTGGTGGCCCTGCCCCGAACCGATCTCGACGACCAGGCGCGCCGCGCGGCCGTAGACCTCCGCCGGGTCGATCGCGGTGCCCGCCTTGACGCTCGTCGCGGCGGCGGCCCGCTCGACCGGCAGCAGGTAGAAGGGCGAGAGCTCGGCCCAGGCCCGGTCCTGCGCCTCGGACATGCGTCCGCTGCGCCGGACGAACGACACCGGCTTGTCGCGGAACACGGGGGCGGCGGCATCCATGTCCTCCAGGCTATCCGCCGCGTCCTGTCGCTTCCCGCCCGCGGAAGCGACGGATTCCGACGACTCGCGCGAGAGCGCGCGCTTGCGGCCGCTCACGGGACGGTCACGAAGTCGATGAGCTCCTCGACGCGGCCGAGCAGGGCCGGTTCGAGGTCGCGGAACGTGGTCACCCGCGACAGGATGTGCTGCCACGCGCGGGCGGTGTCGGCCTGCTCCTCGGCGGGCCAGCCGAGGGCGCGGCAGACGCCGACCTTCCACTCGATGCCGCGGGGCACCTCGGGCCAGGCGGCGATACCCAGCGCGCGGGGGGTGACGCACTGCCACACGTCGACGAAGGGGTGGCCGACGATGCGCACGTGGGCGCCGTGGCGCCCCCGCGCGATCTTGTCGGCGATGCGCGACTCCTTCGAGTTCGGCACCAGGTGGTCCACCAAAACCCCGTAACGGCGCTCGGCCGTGGGGGGTTCGGCATCCAGCTTCTCTTCGAGCAGGTCGACGCCCTCGAGGAACTCGACCACGACGCCCTCGGCGCGCAGGTCCGCGCCCCACACCTTCTCGACGAGTTCGGCGTCGTGCTTGCCCTCGACGAAGATGCGACTCGCGCGGGCGGTGCGCGCACGCTGGTCTTCGGCCGCGAAGGATCCGGATGCCGTCCGTGTGCGCCCCTTCGCCGCGGCGGCCGGCGCGGTGAGAACGACCGCGGCCCCGTCGACGAGGAAGCCGCCGCCGAGCGGGAACAGGCGCCTCTTGCCGAAGCGGTCCTCGAGCTCGACGTTCATGCCGTCCACGCGGGTCACCGCGCCGACGAAGCCGTCGCCGACGACCTCGACCACGAGATCCGCGGATGCCGCCACGGGGGCGGGCTTCTTGCGGCCGGCGTCGCGCCAGCCACGCGCGAGCACGTCCGTGCCGTAGCGGTCGTCCATCGTGTACCTCCGAACGTCTGAGCCTAGGCGGCGCCCCGGTGCGTCCGCCGGGGACGCGCCGCTCCTACCCCCGTGTCGGCGGTCGTGCATAGGGTGGAGGACACCCGGCGCCGAAGGAGGATGGATGCGACACCCGAGGGTGGCACGTGCGATCACGACGGTGGTGGTCGCCGCGGCCGGGGTGCTGGTCTCCCCCTGGAGCGCGGCTGCCGTCGCTCCCCCGTCGCTCGGCTCGAGCTACGTGCTCGACCAAGCCGGGGTCCTCACCGACGCGCAAGAGGCCGAGGTGCAGTCCCGCCTCATCACGCTGGGCGATCAGACGGGGCTCGACCTGTGGGTGGTCTACGTCGACGGGTTCACCGACCCGCCGGCCGCCGAGGACTGGGCCAACGAGACCGCCAACCGCAACAACCTCGGTCCGCACCAGTATCTGCTCGCGGTGGCGATCGAGGGCGACACGTTCTCGTTCTACCTCTCGGGCGACGTCGACGACGGCGAGCTCTCGGCCGCACAGCTGAGCGCGATCGAGCAGGACCGCGTCCAACCCGCCCTCGAGGCCGGCGACGACGCCGGAGCCGCGATCGCCGCCGCCGACGGCATCCGCACCGCTCACGCCCAGTCGGGCGGCAATCAGCCCGCTCCGCCGCCGACCCCGGCCACGCAGTCCGGTCCCGCCCTGGGGCCGATCGTGCTGGTGGGGCTGCTGCTCGCGGTCATCGCCGGTGCCCTCGTGTGGCTCGCGCTGCGACGACGGCGCCGCACGGCCGAGGGCCCGGGAGCCGGACCGACCGAGAACATCGACGAGCTGTCGCGGCGCGCCGGCTCGGCGCTGGTCGCCACCGACGACGCCGTCAGGACCAGCGAGCAAGAGCTCGGCTTCGCCCGCGCGCAGTTCGGCGACGACGCCGCGGCCCCCTTCACCGAGGTGCTCGCTCAGGCCAAAGCCGACCTCGACCGCGCCTTCTCGCTCCAGCAGCAGCTCGACGACGATCAGCCCGAGACCGACGAGCAGCGCCGCGCCGCCTACGTCGAGATCCTGCGGCTGTGCGCCGGCATCGACGAATCCCTGGATGCCAAGGCCGCCGCCTTCGACGAGCTGCGCGCCCTCGAGGCCGATGCCCCGGCTGCCCTCACGGCCCTGGCCGCGCGCCGCGGCGAGCTCGCGTCCACCGTCACCGGCGCCGACGCCGAGCTCGACGACCTGCGCGGGCGCTACACCGATGACGCCCTCGCACCCATCGCCGACAACCCTGCGCAGGCACGGACGCGCCTCGAACTCGCCGCCCACCAAGAGGCCGAGGCCGACGCGGCCCTGGCGGCGGGTCGGACCGGCGACGCGGCCGTGGCGATCCGCGCCGCGCAAGCCGCCCTGGCCCAGGCCGAGGCGCTGCGGACGGCGATCACCGCGCGCGGCGCAGATCTCGACCAGGCACGGCAACGCGCCGCAGCGCTCGTCGCCGAGCTCGAGGGTGACCTCGCGGCCGCCGCCGAGCTGCCCGACGCCGACGGTCGGGTCGCCGGGGCGATCGCGTCCACGCGCGCGCAGCTCGACGCCGGGCGCGCCGCGCTGACGGCGGCGCGTACCGACCCCCTGCGCGCGGCCGAGACGCTGCAGCAGGCGAACGCCACGATCGACGCGGTGCTCGCTCAGGTGCGCGACGAGGCTGAACGCCGGCGCCGCGCCGGGACGCAGCTCGACGCGACGCTCGCGCAGGCGCGGGCGCAGGTTCGCGCGACCGAGGACTTCATCGCCGCGCGGCGCGGCGCCGTGGGCGCCACCGCGCGCACGCGTCTGGCCGAGGCCGGAGCAGCCCTCGTGCAGGCGGAGCAGCTGCGCGCAGACGACCCCGAGGGCGCTCTCGCCCTCGCCCAGCGCGCCGCCGGGCTCGCCGATCAGGCCGCGTCCGCCGCGCAGAGCGACGTCGGGTCGTTCGGCGGCGGCGGAGGAGGAGGCGGCGACCTGATGGGCGCCATCCTCGGCGGCATCGCCGTCAACACCCTGCTCGGCGGCGGCTCGGGCCGACGCGGCGGCTTCGGCGGCGGCGGTCTCGGAGGCCTGGGCGGCCTCGGCGGCGGCTTCGGCTCCGGCGGCTTCGGCACCGGCGGCTCCCGCG
>NZ_QAJB01000069.1:0-2357 GCF_003061325.1 Microbacterium sp. HMWF026 | reverse complement strand
ACGGAGAAGACCCCCACCGGGTCGGCGCGCTCCGCCCACAAGACCCCCGCGACGGGCGCGATCCGCGCGCTCGGGTCGAACCCCGCGACCGCCCCGATCGTGCTGCACCCCGGCGATGCGATCCCCGCGTCGCGCCGCGTGCTGTACATCATCGTCCTGGGCGCCCTGACGGCGCTGGGCCCCTTCACGATCGACCTGTACCTGCCGGCGTTCCCCGTGCTCGAGGCCGACTTCCAGACCACGGCCGCCGCGATCCAGCTGACGCTCACCGGCACGATGGTCGGGTTCGCGCTCGGCCAGCTCATCGTCGGGCCCCTGAGCGACAAGGTCGGCCGACGGATCCCCCTGCTGTCGGTGACCGCCCTGCACGTCGCCGCGAGCGTCTTCGCCGCTCTCGCCCCGACCCTCGGCACCCTGTCGATCGCGCGCGTGCTGATGGGGGCGGGAGCCGCCGCCGGCGGTGTCGTCGCCGCCGCGATCATCCGCGACCTGTTCGGTGGTCGACGCCTGGTGGTCATGCTCTCGCGCATGGCGATGGTGTCGGGTGTCGCCCCCGTTCTCGCCCCGCTCGCCGGGTCCGCCCTGCTGCTGGTGATGAACTGGCGCGGCATCTTCGTCGTGCTGGCCGTCTACGGCGCCGTCATGCTCGTGTCGGCGATCCTCTTCATCCCCGAGACGCTCCCCGCCGCCCGCCGCGGGGGCCCCGGAGCGACGACCGTCTGGCAGCGCTACGGCAGCGTCTTCCGCGATCGCGTCTTCATCGGCGTGCTCGTGATCGGCGCGATGACCTTCAGTGGGCTCTTCTCGTACCTGTCGGCATCCTCGTTCCTCTTCCAGGTGACGTACGGCTTCAACCCGCAGCAGTACGGCGTGCTGTTCGCCGCGAACTCCATCGGCGTCGTCGTCGGCGTCCAGGTCGCCTCGCGCCTGGCCGCGCGGTTCGGACCGCAGTGGGTGCTCGCGGTCTCGACCGCGGTGCTCGTCGTCGCGGGCGGTGCCATCGTGCTGACCGACCAGCTCGGCCTCGGCCTGTGGGGCACGATCGTGCCGCTGTTCTTCTTCATGACCGCGTGCGGCTTCACGTTCCCGTGCGCGCAGGTGCTCGCTCTCGACCGCCACGGTAAGGCCGCCGGCACGGCGCAGTCGATCATCGGCGCCGCGAACTTCGGCGTCGCGGGCGTCATCTCGCCCCTCGTGGGCCTGCTGGCCACCGGGTCGGGCATCACGGCGACGACCATGGCCTCGGTCATGGTGGGCTGTGCCGCCATCGGCGTGCTGTCGCTGTGGTTGCTCGTGCGCCCGCGCACGGTCGAGCGCCTCGCGCCCTGACCCCCGGCATCCCCGCAGAAGCCGTCGCGGTCGCGAACATTAGCAGAGCGACCGCGGCGGCTTGTTCCGCGGGGTGGGCGGTTCCGCCGGGCGCGTGGACCGGGCATCATGAGGCGATGGATGCCACGGCGATCGACGACGTGCTCGACACGCGCCCACAGCGTTTCCGGGCGACCGTCGGGATCGTGCTCATCGCGCTGGCCTCGGCCCTGGGCGCGTGGGTCTACGTGCGCGGACCGAGTCCGTTCACCGTCGACGTCTGGTGGAACCAGCTGTTCGCGGCCGCCCCCTCGGAGCCGCTGTACGCCCTCGCTCTCGTGATGGACCAGGTCGGGGGCCACCTCACGGCGGTGCTCATCGTGCCGGTCCTGGGGGCCGTCGCGATCTTCGCCACCCGACGACGGTGGTCGGCCCTGTACTTCCTCACTGCGTCGGTGGGCAGCGCCCTGCTCGTGCAGGTGCTCAAGCACACCTTCGGGCGCGCTCGGCCCGAGGACATCCTGATCCTCAGCGACTACGGCTCGTTCCCGTCGGGGCACACGGCGAACGCGGCGACCATCGCGGTGGTGGCCGGAGTGCTCTTCCCCCGGGCCTGGGTGCGCGTCGTGGGCGCGGCCTGGGTGATCCTCATGGCCTTTAGCCGCACGTACCTGCATGCGCACTGGCTCTCGGACACCGTCGGCGGAGCCCTCGTGGGCGCCGGGGCGGCGCTGGTCCTGGCCGCGGCGTTCTCGCGTCTGCGCGCCCGCGACGAGGATCGGCTGACCATCCGACGCGCTCGCAAGGCGGATGCCGTGGAGGCGGGGTCGTCGTAGGCTGACGCGCATGACCGCGCCCGGTGACGTGCCCGCCGTTCCCTCCGACGCCGAGGCCGAGGTGGCCCGACTGAGGGCCGCGGCCGAAGCCGCCGAGGCCGAGCTGCGCCTCGCCCGTGCCCGTGCGGACCTCGCCGAGGCCGAAGCGGCCGCGGCCCGGGCGCGCGTCGCCGCGGCCGCTTCGGCCTCGGCGAGGTCCGCACGGGCACGGGC
>NZ_QAJB01000068.1:0-4069 GCF_003061325.1 Microbacterium sp. HMWF026 | reverse complement strand
GTTCGGTCCACGCCTCGCGGACCGCGGCGAGCACCTGGCGGAACGACGGCTGCGGTGGGCGGGGCGCGGGAGGGAAGTACGTGCCCGCGTAGAACACGCGCCCCTCGGGGCTCGCGAACACCGTCAGCGGCCACCCGAGGTGGGGCGTGAAGGCGCTGGCGGCGTCGAGATAGGCGGCATCCACGTCGGGATGCTCTTCGCGGTCGACCTTGATCGCCACGAAGCCGTCGTTCACGATGGCGGCGGTGTCGGCATCCTGGAACGACTCGCGTGCCATGACGTGACACCAGTGGCAGGTGCTGTACCCGATCGACACCAGCACCGGGACATCTCGACGCGCGGCCTCGGCGAACGCCTCGGGCCCCCAGGGGTACCACGCGACGGGATTGTCGGCGTGGGCCCGCAGGTACGGGCTCGAGGCGTTCGCCAGGCGGTTCAGGGCTCTGCCCGTCGTCAGTTCAGGTCGTCGGGGTGGGTGCCCACGCGGCCCGAGCCGTCGCCCGGGTCGATGCCGTCGATCGCGGCCATCTCGTCGGCCGTCAGCTCGAAGTCGAACAGGTCGAAGTTCTCTTCGAGGCGCTCGCGGCGCACGGACTTGGGGAACACGATGAAGCCGTGCTGGATGTGCCAGCGCAGCACCGCCTGGGCGGGCGACTTGCCGTGCGCCTCGGCGGCGTCCTTGACCGCGGGGATCTCGAACAGGTCGTACTTGCCCTGGCCGAGCGGGCCCCACGACTCGATGTGCATGTCGTGCTCGGCACCCCAGGCCGCGATCTCGCGCTGGCTGAGGGCCGGGTGCAGCTCGATCTGGTTGACCGCGGGGGTGACACCCGTCTCGGCGACGATGCGCTCGAGGTGCGGCACGAGGAAGTTCGACACACCGATCGAGTGGGTCTTGCCCGCCTCGCGGATCTCGATCATCTTCTGCCACGCGTGCACGAAGTTGTCGTTCTTGGGCGTCGGCCAGTGGATCAGGTACAGGTCGACGGCGTCGAGCTGCAGCTTCTGCAGGCTCTCGTCGATCGCGGCGAGCGGCTCGTCGCCGTCGTGGCGGTCGTTCCAGAGCTTGGTGGTGACGAACAGCTCGTCGCGGGCGATGCCGCTCGCGGCGATGGCCCGGCCCACGCCCTCTTCGTTCTTGTAGATCGCGGCGGTGTCGATGTGGCGGTAGCCGACCTCGAGGGCCTCGGACACGGCGCGCTCGGCGTCGTCGGCGGGAACGAGGAACACGCCGTAACCGAGCTGGGGGATGGAGTTTCCGTCATTGAGCTGGATGGAAGGAACGGTCATGCATCGAGCCTAGGCACTGGTGCTTCGAGCGTTCTCGGGGTTGACGCGGCAGCCGAGCCCCCTCGGCGCCCGCGTCGTGATTGACTTTGCGCATGACGTCGCTGCCGCCCACCCGCCACGCGCACCGCCGCCCGGTCTCGGCGTGGCGACGCGGCGCCAAGCTGCTCGCCATCATCGTCACCGTGGCCGTGGTCGCCGGGGTCGCCGTCGCGGGCTTCTACGCCTTCTCGCTCACGCAGACCCTCAAAAAGGCCGCGGTCCCCCTCAAGGACGCCCCGGCCCAGCCTCCCGCCCTCAGCACCTACGACGAGCCGTTCGCGGTGCTCGTCGTCGGCACCGACGAGTGCGACGACGTCGTCTCGGCGGCCTTCGGCGCCCGCTGCTCCGACCCCGAGAACGCCGGCACCCGCAACGACGTCAACATGCTCGTGCACGTCTCGACCAACCCGCGTCGCGTGACGGTCGTGTCGTTCCCCCGCGACCTGCAGGTCGAGATCCCCGAATGCACCGCCGCCGACGGCACCGCGTTCCCGGGCGCCTTCAAGGCCTCGATCAACACGGCCTACGAGGCGGGCGGTCTCACCTGCGTCGCCGACACAGTGTCCGAGCTGAGCGGTCAGAGCATCCCGTTCGCGGCGAAGGTCAGCTTCGGCAACGTCGTCAACATCACCGACGCGATCGGCGGTGTCGAGGTGTGCATCGGCGGCGACGGCATCGACGACCCCGATGCCGGCATCCAGTGGGAACCCGGCAACCGCGTGGTGAAGGGCTTCGACGCGCTGGCGTTCCTGCGCACTCGCAAGGGCATCGGCGACGGCAGCGACCTCGGCCGCATCGGCAACCAGCAGCAGTACCTCTCGCGGCTGATGAACAAGCTGCGCAGCGACGAGGTGCTCACCAACCCCGGGACGCTGCTCAACCTCGCCAGCACCGCGGTGCGCAACATCGAGCCGAGCGAGAGCCTCGCCGATCCCGTGCGCATCGCCCAGCTCGCCTACACGCTCAAGGACGTGCCGTTCGACGACATCACGTTCGTGCAGTTCCCCGTCGTCGACGACCCCTACGACTCCAACCGCGTCGTCCCCGACGAGGCGTCCGCCGAGGTGCTGTGGCAGGCCCTCGCCGCCAACGCCCCCCTCGCCCTCACCGGAGACGCGGGACGCGGAGTGGTCGCCGACCCCTCGGTCCCGACCCCCGAGCCCACCGAGAGCGCGAGCGAAGAGGCCACCCCGGCTCCGGATGCCAGCGCCACGCCCGACGCCGGTGCGACGCCCGGCGTGGTCGAGCTGCCCGAGAACATTAACGGCAGCAAGGCCAGCCAGGCCACCTGCTCGAACGGGCTGGGCTGAGCGGGCCCGTAAGCGTCGAGACCGCCGGCGGACCGCCGCGGTGACCGGACGTCCAGACTCGTGCGGGAGCATCGAGGGGTGAAGACCGCCCCCCGCTTCTCGGCCATCGCGCTGCTCGTCGTGCTCGCGCTCGCCGGGTGCGCCCCCACGACCGGCGCCGCCCCGAGCGCGACGCCGACCGCGCCGCCCACTCCGACCGCGACGCCCACCCCGACGCCGACGCCCGACGCGCTCGCCGCGATGAGCCTGGCCGACAAGGTCGGGCAGATGTTCATGGTCGGCACCCCGGTCGAGGGCGTGAACCCGACCACGCTCGCCGCCGTGCGCGACGACCACATCGGCGGGGTGTTCCTGCACGGGCGGTCGGATGCCGGAACGGCCGCGGTCGCCGAGCTGGTCCGCGGCTTCACCGCCGCCGTCCCCGCGGGAGCCCCGCGGCTGTGGGTCGCCACCGACCAGGAGGGAGGGACCGTCCAAGTGCTCTCGGGCCCGGGGTTCGACCGCATCCCCTCGGCCGTCGATCAGGCCGCGCAGGACGACTCGACCCTTCGTGCGAGCGCCGCCGCGTGGGCCGGTCAGCTCGCCGCCGCGGGGGTCACCATGAACCTCGGCCCGGTCGCCGACATCGTCACGAGCCCCGAGTTCGCGGCATCCAATCCCCCCATCGGCGAGCTCGCCCGCGAGTACGGCTACGACGGCGCCACGGTCGCCGCGAAGGCCGGCGCGTTCGCGGCGGGCATGCGCGACGGCGGGGTGCTGCCGACCCTCAAGCACTTCCCGGGACTGGGGCACGTCGACGACAACACCGACTACTCCACCGGCGTGACCGATCAGGTGGTCACGGGCGACGGGCCCGACGTCGGCGTGTACGCGTCGATCCTGCCGCAGGGTGACGCGGTGGTCATGATGTCGACCGCCGACTACGCGCTGATCGACCCGGACGTCCCGGCGGCGTTCTCGCCCGCAGTGGTCGGGGTGCTGCGCGACCGGCTCGGTTTCGACGGCGTCATCACCGTCGACGACCTCTCGGCCGCGGATCAGGTGGAGGTGTACTCCCCCGGCGAGCGCGCCACGCGCGCCATCGACGCCGGAGTGGACCTGCTGCTGGTGTCGGCCGACCCCTCGGTCTACCCCGAGATGCATCAGGCCGTGCTCGCGCGAGCCCAGTCCGACCCCGCGTTCGCGGCGAAGGTGGATGCCGCGGTGCGCCGCATCCTGGCGCAGAAGGCGCAGATGCCGTAGGCGCCGGCGGGCCCGGGTGCGGCGCGGGGGCGCCCAGCGTGCGGCCGGGGTGCGGCGCGG
Organism: Microbacterium sp. HMWF026; assembly: GCF_003061325.1. Lineage (NCBI taxonomy): Bacteria > Bacillati > Actinomycetota > Actinomycetes > Micrococcales > Microbacteriaceae > Microbacterium > Microbacterium sp. HMWF026. The sequence continues at coordinate 128 of NZ_QAJB01000068.1, read as the reverse complement.
CTGCGGCCGCGCCTAGGCGCCGATAAACGCGATCCGTGCCGAAACACGGCGCGGCACCGCGTGTTTCGGCACAAGGTGCGTTTATCGACGGGGCGGGTGCGGCCGGCAGGACGCCGCAGGGCCGCACC
>NZ_QAJB01000067.1:0-4649 GCF_003061325.1 Microbacterium sp. HMWF026 | reverse complement strand
CCGTTCATGTCCCCAGTCTGCCCCTCCCCCGTGCCCGCGCGGGCCGGAGGAACGCCGGACCCACCGGGATACGATGGTCGGATGCCCGCCACGCCCCCCGCCTCCGTCGAACTCGCCGTCGTCGAACGCAACGGCTTCGTCGAGTCACGCCATCACGGCGTCGCCGTCGTGCTGGCCGCCGACGGCACCGAGAAGCTGGCCCTGGGCGAGGTGACCGCCGCGTTCCTCCCCCGATCGAGCATGAAGCCGCTCCAGGCGCTCGCGTGCCTGTCGGCCGGGGCCGAGCTCGCCGACGAGCGCCTCGCGATCGCGATGGCGAGCCACTGCGGCACCGAGCGTCACGCCGAGGTCGCGCGCGGCATCCTGCAGTCCGCCGGTCTCACCGAGGACGACCTGGGGTGCCCCGCCGCGTGGCCCACCGACACCGCCTCGCGCGACGAGATGGTGCGCGATCACGCCGCGCCGTCACCGCTGCGCATGAACTGCTCGGGCAAGCACGCCGCCATGCTCGTGACGTGCGTGGCGAACGGCTGGCCCACCGAGGGGTACCTCGACGTCCAGCACCCGCTGCAGGTGCACATCCGCGAGGTGATCGAGCGTCTCGTCGGCGAACGCATGACGACGACGGCGATCGACGGCTGCGGCGCCCCGGTCTACGCCATGAGCCTGGTCGGTCTGGCGCGAGCGATCCAGCGCATCGCCACGTCGTCCGAGCGCTCGCCGTTCGCCCTGCACCGCAGCGCCGGCACCCTGGTGCGCGCGGTGCGCGAGAACGCCTGGACCATCGACGGACCGGGGCGTCCCGACACCATCGTGATCGAGCGCCTGGGCGTCTTCAGCAAGATGGGCGCCGAGGGCGTGCAGGTCATGACGGCTCCCGACGGCACCACGGTCGCGCTGAAGATGCTCGACGGATCCAACCGGGCCGGATGGGCGGTGGCGTTGCGCCTGCTCGAGCGGGTCGGAGCCCTGTCGGCTCAGGACGTCGCGGACACCCTCGCCCTGCTGCCGCTGAGCATCTCGGGCGGTGGCCGCGAGGTCGGCGCCATCCGCTCCGCGGTCTGACGCCGACCGGCGGTCTCAGATCCCGCCGTCGACCGAGCGCGGGTAGGCGATCGGCTCCTCGGGCACGAGCACCTCGGTGTCGCGGTTCAGGCTCTCGCCGCGGAAGAACGGCTTCGACCCCGCGAACGCGTACCAGATCAGCATCAGCACCACGCCGATGGCGAGCGCGCCGATGCCCACCACGAAAGTCCCCCCGATTCCGAACAGGACGGTGTTGCCGTACTCGGGGTCCCACATGTCGATCGCGGACTGCACGAAGGCGTAGGTCAGCATGAGCGCTCCGAGCAGGGGCAGGACGCCGCGGTAGACGAGGTTCTTCGCCGACGAGAACAGGTCCCGGCGGAAGTACCAGACGCACGCGTACCCGGTCATCGCGTAGTAGAACGCGATCGCCAGACCCAGCGACAGGATCGAGTCCTGCAGGATGTTGTCGCTGATGATCGTCATGCCGATGTAGTAGACGCTCGCGACGATCCCCATCACCAGGGTCGAGAACGACGGCGTGCGGTACGTCGGGTGCACCGTCCGGAACCGCCCCGGCAGGGCCTTGTACGCCGCCATCGCCAGCGTGCCGCGCGCGGTGGGCAGGATGGTCGTCTGCGTCGACGAGACCGCCGAGATGAGCACCGCCACCACCAGCAGCCAGCCGAACGGACCGAAGAGGCCGTCCTTCAGCGCGAGGAACACGTCGTCGGCGTTGTCGGGATTGGCCAGGCCCGCGCCGTCCTCCCCCACTCCCGCGTACATCATCGCCGCCACCGTGACGGTGACGTACGTCCCGAGCAGGATGACGGTGGTCAGGAGCGCGGCCCGACCGGGGATGCGCGTGGGGTCCTTCGTCTCCTCGTTGAGGGCGAGGCAGGTGTCCCAGCCCCAGTAGATGAACAGGGCGAGCAGCACGGCCTCGGTGAACCCGCTCCAGTCGGTGAATCCCAGCGGGTTGAACCAGGCGAGGTCGAAGGGCGTCGGGTTCGGGGCGGTCCCGTCGAAGAACTTCCACAGCGCCAGCACGACGAACAGCGCGAGGACGAGGTACTGCACCGCGAGCAGGACGTTCTGGATGCGCTCGCCGATCTCGACGCCGCGGTAGCTGACGTACGTCATCGCGGCGATGAAGACCACCCCCGTCGCCGTGACGAGCGGGACGTTCTCGGCCAGCGAGCCGTCGCCGACGAGGGTCCACAAATAGATGCCCGCGATCTGCGACAGGTTGGCCAGCACCACCATGCCCGCCACGGCCACGCCCCAGCCGCCCATCCACCCGACCCACGGGCCGAACGCCTTCGTCCCCCACGTGAAGGTCGTCCCGCAGTCCGGGACGGCGTTGTTCAGCTCGCGGTACGCGAAGGCGATGAACAGCATCGGGATGAAGGCCAGGACGAAGGCGATGGGGGCTTGGGCGCCCACCGCGAGGACGACGAAACCCAGGGTGGCGACGAGCGAGTACACGGGGGCGGTGGATGCCAGACCGATGACGGTCGAGCCCCAGAGCCCCAGAGTGCCGCTGGCCAGTCCCTTGCCGTCGGTCCGTTCGGGTGCGGAGGTCATATGCCGAACGTAGAATCCGCGGCCGGCCGCGGTCAAGGAATATTCTCAGGCGGTGCGACGGGCGACGTCGAGGACGACGATCGTGATGTTGTCGCGGCCGCCGTTCTCGAGCGCGGCGGCCAGCATCGCCTCGACGGCGGCGGCCGGGTCGCTGTTGGCCTCGAGGAAGTGCCGGATGCCGAAGTCGGTCAGCTCTTTGGTGAGCCCGTCGGAGCAGATCACGAAGCGGTCGCCGTCGAGCACGTCGAGGCGCAGGTAATCGGGTTTGACGCTGTCGCTGGGGCCAACGGCCCGCGTGATGACGTTGCCGTAGGGGTGGTTCTCGGCCTCTTCGGGGCTCAACCGGCCCGCGGCGATGAGCTCCTGCACCACGGAATGGTCTGTCGTGACCTGGACGATCTCGCCGTCGCGCAGCAGATATACCCGTGAATCGCCGATGTTGAGCGTCACCCAGTGGGGTTCGTCGGTGTGGGTCTCGAGGTACACGCCGGTCAGCGTCGTGCCCGTGCCCTCGTCGGTCGTCTCGGGGTGCGAGATGATGTCCTTCACCGCGCGCGACAGCGCCTTCTCGATGTTCTTGGTCGAAACGCTCCCGCCGGCCACCATGGCCCGCAGGCGGTCGACCGTGCTCGCGCTGGCGATCTCGCCGCCGAGGTGCCCGCCCATCCCGTCGGCGACGACGAAGAGAGGGTAGTCCGCGAGGACGGCATCCTGATTCACTTCTCGCCGCCGACCCGTGTCGGTGGTCGCGGCCCAGGCCAGATCGAGGGTGCCGTCGTCCAGGGGGACGCTGCGCGTGTGTGTGGTCACCTCGGGCACGAACGATCCTCCGGTTGGCCGACAGCTACGCCGGCGGGTACGCACGGCTTTGTCATCCTAGTCGACGCCCGGGCCGGTTCCGGGGAGGCGCCGCGTGCGGCCGCCGTCGAGCCGCTCATCCCGCGGCGGGGTCGGCGGGAAGGGGCAGGATGCCGTCGATCTCGGCGACCTCGTCCGCGGTGGGCGTCCAGGCCGTCGCGGCCGCCGCGTTGGCGCGGACCTGCTCGGGACTCGTCGCCCCCGCGATCACACTCGACACGAGCGGATGGGCGAGGAACCATCCGAAGGTGGCCTCGAGCATGGTGATGCCGCGCTGTGCGCAGAACGCCTCGTACCGCTCGAGGGCGTCCCACGGCGCATCGCGCCACAGGTGGGGGCGCTGGCGCATGATGCGGCTGCCCTCGGGTCCGCCGTCGCGGGTGAACTTGCCGGTGAGCAGGCCGTTGTGCAGGGGGAAGAACGGCAGGAACCCCAGCCCGAAATGCTCGACCGCGGGCAGCACCTCGCGCTCGACGGCGCGGGAGAGCAGGCTGTACTGGTTCTGCGCGGACACGAAGCGCTCGCCCGTCGCGCGGTGATCGGCATCCGCGATCTGCCAGCCCGAGAAGTTCGAGTGGCCGATGTAGCGCACCTTGCCCTCGCGGATGAGGTCGTCGAGCACGTCGAGCGTCTCGTCGATCGGGGTCGTCGGGTCGGGCGTGTGCAGCTGGTAGAGGTCGATCCAGTCCGTCCGCAAGCGGCGCAGGGACGCCTCGACGGCCCGCCGGACGTGGGCGCGCGACGCCTTCGCCCCGCCGATCAGCGCGGGGGCGAGATCGGCATGGCCGAACTTCGTGGCGAGCACGACCCGGTCGCGGCGCCCCTGCAGTGCTTCTCCCATGAGGGTCTCGGACAGGCCGGGCTCGCGGCCGTAGACGTCGGCGGTGTCGAGGAAGGTCACGCCCGCCTCGATCGCGGCGTCGAGGACGGCACGGGTCCCCTCGAGGGTCTCGGTGGCCGTTCCGGCCCGACCGAAGTTGTTGCAGCCGAGGCCCACGGCCGAGACACGGAGTCCGGAGCGACCGACGGGACGGAGGGGAAGGGCGGCGGAGGTCATGCCTCCACGCTAGCCCCGCGGGAACGACTGAGCTCCCCGCCGTGGCGGGGAGCTCAGCGCGATCGGGTCAGACCCGGGGTCCGGCCGGCGGGGCCGGCGGCGGAGGCGTGGTGCCCGAAGC
>NZ_QAJB01000006.1:0-2479 GCF_003061325.1 Microbacterium sp. HMWF026 | reverse complement strand
CGCACGGCCTCGGCCACGAGGGCGGCGAGTCGCGCCTTCGCCGCGTCGCGGTTGCGCAGCTGGGCCCGGTGCTCCGAGGCCGCGATCGTCAGCACGCCGTCGACCAGACGGTTCCCGAGCCGCTCCCGTACCCGCTCGCGCTGGACGGGGGACAGAACCGCGGATGCCGCGGCATCCCACATCAGCTCCACCCGGGAATCCGCGGTGTTCACGCCCTGACCGCCCGGGCCCGACGAGCGCGAGAAACGCCACGACAGCTCGGCCGCGGGGATCACGAGGTGCGCGTTCACGCGCACGTCCGAGTCGGCCATGCTCCCATCATCCGCCGGTTCGCTCCGCGGTGTCGACGGGCAGCGGCACCGGCCGTCGCCGAGCGTAAGCACTCCGTATGCGTCCGTGAGCGACCCGTAGGGAAAGCGTTAGGGCCCGCGGATGCCGAGCCCCGGCGGAGTTGTATCGACACACGTGCCGCCCCGCGGCGCCCGCGGTCCGCCGCGGACACACCCGAACCTGGAGTCGTCGTGCTCGATGTCGTCTTCCTCGCCGTGACCGCCGCGCTGTTCGCGCTGGTCGCGCTCGTCGCCAAGGGGGTCGAGAAGCTGGGCCCCGAGGCCCGCCCCTCGTCCGCCCGCCCCGCCGGACGCGGAGGCGACCGACCGTGATCTTCTTCTCGATCCTCGCCGCCGTCCTGGCCGTCGCCGCCGTCGTGTACCTCGTGGTCGCGCTCGTCCGTCCCGAGAAGTTCTGATCCATGGATGCCGGAACCATCTGGTCGATCGTCCTGACCAGCCTCACGCTCATCGTCGCCCTCGGCCTGGCCTACCGCCCCCTCGGCGACTACATCGCCCGCATCTACACCGGTGAGCGCGACCTCGCCGTCGAGCGCGGCGTCTACCGCCTGATCGGCGTCGACGCGCGCAGCGCCCAGACGTGGCAGGCGTACCTGCGCTCGGTGCTGCTGTTCTCGTTCGTCGGCGTCGTCTTCGTCTACGCGCTCATGCGCCTGCAGGCCGTCCTGCCCTTCGCCCTCGACCTCGAGGCCCCCGGCGAGGCGCTGTCGTTCAACACCGCCGTGTCGTTCGTGACGAACACCAACTGGCAGTCGTACGCGGGTGAGTCCACCCTCGGCTACACGGTGCAGTTCACCGCGCTCACGGTCCAGAACTTCGTGTCGGCCGCGGTCGGCATCGCGATCGCCGTGGCCCTGGTGCGCGGTTTCGCGTACCGCCGCAGCGCCGTGATCGGCAACTTCTGGGTCGACCTCGTCCGCGGCACGCTGCGCCTGCTGCTGCCGTTCTCGATCGTCGCGGCCGTCGTCCTGCTCGCGGGCGGCGTCATCCAGAACCTGAACGGCTTCACGGATGCCACGACCCTGGCCGGGGCGACCCAGTCGATCCCGGGTGGGCCGGTGGCATCCCAAGAGGCCATCAAACTGCTCGGCACGAACGGCGGCGGGTTCTTCAACGTCAACTCCGCGCATCCGTTCGAGAACCCCGCGCCGTGGACGAACCTCTTCGAGATCTTCCTCATGCTCGTGATCCCCTTCTCGCTGCCCCGCGCGTTCGGCCGCATCATCGGCGACGACCGTCAGGGCTACACGATCCTCGGTGTCATGGCGGCGATCTTCGCGGCATCCACCGCCCTTCTCACCTGGGCCGAGATGGTCGGCGCCGGAACCGCCCCGATGCTCGCGGGCGGCGCGATGGAGGGCAAAGAGGTGCGCTTCGGCCTGTTCGGCTCGACGCTGTTCGGCTCGACGAGCACCCTCACCTCGACCGGTGCCGTCAACTCGATGCACGACAGCTACACGGCGCTGGGCGGCATGATGCCGATGATCAACATGATGCTCGGCGAGGTCGCCCCCGGCGGCGTCGGCTCGGGCCTGTACGGCATGCTGATCCTCGCCGTGATCGCGGTGTTCGTCGGCGGCCTGCTGATCGGCCGTACGCCCGAGTACCTCGGCAAGAAGATCGGGCCGCGCGAGATCAAGCTGGCGAGCCTGTACATCCTCGTCACGCCGACCCTCGTGCTGGCCGGTACGGCGCTGAGCTTCGGCATCCCGTCCATCCGGGCCGACGTCGAGGCGACGTCGATCTACAACCCGGGCGTGCACGGGCTGAGCGAGGTGCTCTACGCCTTCACCTCGGCGGCGAACAACAACGGCTCGGCCTTCGCCGGGCTCACCGCCAACACCCCGTGGTTCAACACCGCGCTCGGTGTCGCGATGCTGCTCGGACGCTTTCTGCCGATCGTGTTCGTGCTCGCGCTGGCCGGTGCCCTCGCGGCACAGGATGCCGTGCCGGCGACCGTCGGAACCCTGCCGACGCACCGCCCGCAATTCGCCGGTCTGCTCGCCGGCGTCGCCGTGATCGTCACGGCTCTGACCTACTTCCCGGTCCTCACCCTCGGACCCCTCGCTGAAGGGCTCTCGCTTTGATGTCCACCGTCACCCACGCTCCGGCCCCCGCCCCCGCGGGCG
>NZ_QAJB01000066.1:22781-31349 GCF_003061325.1 Microbacterium sp. HMWF026 | reverse complement strand
CCGCCAGCCGGGCGAGCTCTTCGTTGTAGGCGTCGAGCTCGACGTCGCCGACGCGGTCGACGTGCCGGTCGCGGCGCTTCTGCTGGCGCTCGTCGCTGCGGCTCCACTGGATCGCGACCGCGATCGCGAGGATGAGAGTCGGGATCTCGCCGACCGACCACGCGACACCACCGCCGACGTACTGATCCTGAAGGGGAGTCGCGCCCCACGTGCGCCCCATCGCCCCGAACCACTCGGCCACCATCAGGCCGGAGTTCATCATGATCGCGATGCCGAAGAACGCGTGCATGGCCATGATGGCGATGAGCACGAGCAGACGCAGCGGATACGGCAGGCGGTAGGGCACGGGGTCGATGCCGATGAGGCTGAGCACGAACAGGTACCCCGTGACGAGGAAGTGCGCGACCATCCAGATGTGACCGACGTGGTCGTACAGCGACCAGCGGAAGAGGTCGGTGTAGTAGAACGCCCACAGCGAGCCGATGAACAGACCGGCCGCGACGTAGGGGTTCGTCAGCACCTTGGCGACCGGGTTGTGCACGGCCCAGAGGATCCACTCGCGACCGCCGCGCGTGCCGTCGTCGCGCTTGCGGATGGCGCGGGCCGCGAGCGACACGGGAGCCCCCGCGACGAGCATGAGAGGGATCGCCATCGACAGCAGCATGTGGCCGATCATGTGCATGCTGAAGAGGTAGTCCTGGTACACGTTGATCGGGCCGGACGTGACCCAGAACACCCCGAACATGCCCAGGGTCCACAGGACGGTGCGGTAGATCGGCCACGAGTCGCCGCGGCGCAGCAGGCGCCAGACCCCGGCGAGGTAGAAGAACAGGCCGAAGGCCACCACGAGAGTCCACAGCAGATCGACGTCCCAGGCGGTGAACCAGCGCTCGGGGGTGAGATCGGGCGGTAGGGGCGCACCCGTCAGCACCTCGGCGGGCGTGCGGCCGACCAGCGGCGCCTCGACCGGCGGGGGCGTGCGGGCGAGAGCCGCGGCGACACCGCTGGCGATGCCCATGAAGACCAGCTCGAGCGAGATGACGCCCCAGAAGCGACGGGACCCCGCCTCGTCGCCCATCCGCGAGATCAGGCGCCGGCGGTACCAGGCTCCGAGCACGCCCATCGCGAGCAGGGCGGCGACCTTCACCAGGACGAGGATGCCGTAGGCCGACCAGATGTTCTGCAGGCCGAGCAGACCGATCGAGGCGCGCACCGTTCCCGAGATCGCGACCACGATGAACGCGACGAGCGCGATCGACGAGTAGCGCAGCAGGACCTTCTGCAGCTCCGGACGCGTCATCGCCGGGCGCACGACGACCAGCAGCACGAGACCGCCGAGCCACACCGCTGCGGCGATGATGTGCAGCACCAGCGCCGTGACGGCGGCATTGTGGCTCGCCTCGTCACCCGCGTGCCCCTGCGTACCCATGGGGATCAGCGCGGCGAGCGCGAGGATCGCGACGATGAGGGTCGGCACCCACGAGCGGACCGCGAAAGTCAGCACGGTCAGCACCGCCCCCGCGATCGTGGTGATCAGCCACGCGGGCCCGACCTCGCTCTCGACCAGGAAGCGCCCGAGCTGCTGGCCGAAGACCGCGTCGAGCGTGGGAGAGGCGGGGATGACGTTGAGGAACGTGAGGAACCCGGTCACGGCCGCCGAGACGGTGAAGATCGCGGCACCGATGGATGCCGTGTCCAGGGCGATCTCGAAGGGGCGCTCCCCCGCGCGCAGGGCGAACAACGCGAGCACGAGAGAGCCCACCATGGTGGCGGCCGACAGGTTGACCACCACGGTGGCGATCGGCAGACCCCACCGCACGAACGGGCCGGGGTCGGCGAGCTGCGCTTCGGCCGCCCCGCCGCCGTACGCGAGTCCCGCGACGACGGCGATCAGCGAGACCACGATCAGGATGACGGGTCCCGCGACGCGGAGGAGTCGGGGATTCACCACCCCAGCCTACGTCGCGCCCGCATGGCAGAGGGGGGATGCCGATGGCATCCCCCCTCTGAAGACTCGCGGTCGAATTACTTGACGGCGGCCTTGAGCTTCGAGCCCGCGGTGACCTTGACGCGCTTGCCGGCGGGGATGGAGATCTCCTCACCCGTCTGCGGGTTGCGGCCCGTGCGAGCCGACGTCGCGACCTGCTCGAAGGCGATCCAGCCGGGGATCGAAACCTTGCTGCCCTTGGCGACCGCCTCGGAGACGGTGGAGAAGAGGGAGTCGAGCACGCCCGACACGGCGGACTGGCTCTGCCCGGTCGCGCTGGCGATGCTCGCGACGAGCTCGGTCTTGGTGATGGACTTGTCGGCCATGTGGTTGTCCTCCAGGCGGCGGCGAGCGCCGTCTCTCGTTACTCGGACGAGGAGGAAAACTCCTCGGTGGTCGGGAGACCGCCTCGACAGTATCAATCGAACCGCGGAATCACGCGGATTCTGACCGATTTGGTCCGTTTCGCCACGGCGTGTCGCCCCGGGAGAACGCCGTCGCGGGCGGCAGCCAGTCGTCGAGCGACGGAGCGGCACTCCCCCCGCGCATTTCCCGGGCCCGTCGCGTGCGGCCGCGGCGGCACCCGTTCCGGTCGAAGAGGAGTCGAGCGTGCGCACTAGAATGACCGCCACCACGAATCCTCACTCGACGGACGAGGAGCTCCCGGCCCGAACGGAGACCCGTCATGACATCGGCTCTGGACGCATTCGACGTGGGGGGCGACCTCCGTGCGGCCGCCGCGCGCACGGCTGCCCGACTGTCGCCCGGCGACGGCCTGCCGCATCCTCGAGATCTCGCCCTGCTGGCTGAGTGCGAACCGCTGAGTCCGCCGCCCGTGTGGAACGACGCCGCCGCCGACGCGCTCTCGGCGCAACTGACCGCGCGCGCCCGCCAAGACGCTCTCACCCTCGGCTCGGCACTCATCGACCGATTCTTCGACGACGTGCGGCTCACCCGCCCGGCGTCACTGTCGGCGGGCGCCCGCTCCCTGCTGTACTCGAGCGTCGCAGAGTACGCCTGCAGCCTGGCGCTGGCCGATGTCGCGGCGAGGTTCGCGGACGAGGCGATGCTCTTCGCCGACACGCCGGGGTTGACGTATCGTGCCGTCGCGACCGCCGCTTTCGCGGCCGGGCTGGACGGGGACGTCGAGCAGACCCAGCGCCTGCTGAGCCGAGCGGACGGGATCTTCCGCGCGCAAGGGTGGCCCGCGACCGAACGTCTGCTCGTCACCTTCTTCGCACACATCACCGTCGCTTCGGCACGCGCGGACGCGCCGACGCTGGACCGGATCGCGGCCGACCTGCGCGCCACGCAGCCCGACGACGCGTTCTGGGATTTCACCGCGGGGATGGCGGAGGTCATCGCCCGCCTCTTCCGCGGCGACGTGACCGGCGCTCTCGCCGGGAGCGCCCACCTTCTGCACAGCAGCGGCATCCACAGCAGCTGGCTCGGGTGCCGACTGCACGTCGTCTGCATGCACGCCGACCTGCTGGTCGCGAGCGGACAGCTCGAAGAGGCGCTGGCTCTCCTGGCCCCCTGGCAGAGCCCCGAGGGTCACGGGGTCTGCTTCCCGACCCATCGCGCCACTGTTCTTCTGCATCTGCGCCGTGACCGCGAGCTCATCGCCGAAACCGACCTCTGCGCCGCCGACGAAGCCGGACACAACCCCCGCACCTTCGGTCCCCTGCTGGCCCGTCGTGCTCTGGCCTTCGAACGCCTCGGGGCGCACCGTCGCGCCCAGCGATGCATGGAGGCGGTCGTCCTGCTCACCGCGCGCATCGGGGTCTCGGCGGTGCCGTTCCTATCCCTGCCCCCGGACGAGGTGCGGTCCCTGCTCGACGCTGTCGCGGCAGAGCGTCCCTCGTCGCGCCCCGTCGTCGATCAGATCCTCGCTCTGCTCGACCTCACCGTGGCGAGCGTCATCGACACGTTCGACAACAGCGCGACGGCTGACCTCACGCCGACCGAACGTGCGCTCGCGAGTGCCCTGCAGACCCCGTCGAGCCTCGCCGACATCGCGCGTGAGAGGGGCGTCTCTCTCAACACCGTCCGAAGCCAGGTGCGGTCGATCTACGTCAAGCTCGGCGTCAACGGGCGTGCCGAGGCCGTCCGCCGACTCACCGCCGCCCCCTCGCCAGAACGATGACCCCCTGGCCGCGACCGCGACGGGACGACGACGATCCGGCTCCGATCGTCGAGCTGAAGCGCGGCGCCTCCGCGGGACCGCGGTCGCCCGGAACGCAACACTTCGACCCGCCTCTTCGCGCCGCGGCCCTCGCCACGTCCGCGCGCCTCACCCCCGGCAGGGGCGTTCCCCTGGCTCGCCACCTGAGCGTGCTCGCGGAGTGCCGACCGCCGACCGCCCCGCGCGTCTGGACGGACGTCGAGGCGTTGATCGCCGCGTCGTGCTACGCGGCGCGGGCTCGGCGCGACGCCCTGTCGGGGGGTGCGGACATCGTTCGCGACAACTTCGACGGCGTCCGCCTCCTCCGTCCGGCCCAGCTGTCGCCCGCCGCCCGATCGCAGTTGTATGCGGCCGTGGGCGAGTACTGCTCGGCCGCCGGTCGACCCCAGATGGGCGCACGGTTCGGCGCGGAGGCTCTGCTCTTCGCCGATACGCCCAGCCTGCGCTATCGCGCCCTCTCCGTGATGGCTCTGGCGCGCGCTCTCAACGGCGAGGTCCATCTGGCGGAGACCACCGTCGACGAGGCGTCGACACTGTTCCGCGAGAACGGATGGGACGAGGCGGAAGCCGCGTACGCCGAGATGCTCGCGCGCGGAACGATCGCCGTCGTCCGCATGGACGTCGCGGGACTGAGAAGCGTCGCCGCGCGACTGCGCTCCACTCATGGCGACGACGCCTACGCGGTTTTCTCGGCCGACGCGTTCGAGGTCGGCGCGTCGATGTTCACGCAGGACTTCGGCACGGCCCTCGCCGCGGCCCGCAACCTGCTGCTCAGCGGACGCAGGAGGAGCAGTCACCGCATGCTGCGGTACCTCGTCGTCTCGGTGATGTCCGATCTGATGATCGCCCACGGTGACCATCTCGGAGCGCTCGATCTGCTGCGCCCCTACGAGAGTCCCGAGGGGCACGGCGCCTGCTTCGCGATGCAGCGCTCCGCAGCCCTGCTGGCCCTCGGCCGCGAGCAGGAGCTGCTCGCCGGCACCGACGAGTGCGTGTCCGCCGACCTCGACCACTGCCTGCGCACGCTCGTCCCGGTGCTGGCGCGGCGCGCGATCGCCCTGCTCCGAACGGGCAACGAGAGAGGGGCGCGCGAGAGCATGCGAACGGCCCTGCTCCTGGTGGCCCGTAACGGGATGTCGGCGGCGCCCTTCTCGATGCTGCCGCGAACCGAGACGGCCGCGCTCGTCGGCGACGCCCTGCGCTCGCATCCCGAGTTGGCCGACACCCTCGCGCCCGTGCTGCGGAAACTGGAGCTCGTCACCGCGGGGGTTGAACGGGTCGCATCCCCCGTCGCGCTGACCCCGAGAGAGCGCGAGCTGGCGGTTCTTCTCCGCTCGCGACGGACGACCACCGAGATCGCCCTCGCGCGTGGAGTCTCGGTCAACACGATCAAGAGCCAGCTGCGTTCGGTCTATCGCAAGCTCGAGGTGACCACACGCGTAGAAGCGGCGCGACGGCTCGACGAGATCGACGGCTGATGAAAGACGAAGGGCGAGGGCTCCTCTCGGAACCCCCGCCCTTCGAACGGGTGTCTGGTGCTTACCAGGACGACTTGGTCACACCGGGCAGCTCGCCACGGTGGGCCATGTCACGGAAGCGGACGCGCGAGACGCCGAACTTCGTGAGGACACCACGGGGGCGGCCGTCGATGACGTCGCGGCTGCGCACGCGCGCGGGCGACGCGTTGCGGGGCAGCTTCTGCAGGCCCACGCGGGCGGCCTCGCGGGCCTCGTCGGTCGCGTTGGGGTCGACCAGGGTCTTCTTCAGCTCGGCGCGCTTCGCGGCGTAGCGCTCGACGACGACCTTGCGCTGCTCGTTGCGCGCGATCTTGCTCTTCTTAGCCATGTGCTTAGCGCTCCTCTCGGAAGTCGACGTGCTTGCGGACCACGGGGTCGTACTTCTTGAGCACGATGCGGTCGGGGTTGTTGCGGCGGTTCTTGCGCGTCACGTAGGTGTACCCCGTGCCGGCGGTCGAACGCAGCTTGATGATCGGACGGACGTCCTGAGCCTTCTTCGCCATTACAGCTTCACGCCCTTCGCCTGCAGGTCACGCACGACGGACTCGATGCCGCGCGCGTCGATGACCTTGATGCCCTTCGCCGAAACGTTGAGCTTGATGTTGCGACCCAGCGACGGAACGAAGTAGGTCTTCTTCTGCACGTTCGGGTCGAAGCGGCGCTTCGTCCGGCGGTGCGAGTGCGAGATGTTGTGACCGAAGCCGGGAACCGCTCCAGTCACCTGGCACACTGCTGCCATGGTGATGTCTCCTTCTGTACCGTGACACCGGACGGTGCCACCCAAGATCCCTTGTCTGCACCCCGTCCGAGCGCGGCGGAAGGCCGAGATCGGGGTGTGGGATGCGAACTGCGTGCTGGAGTGCGCGCAGACAAGGGGTCAGTCTAGCACGGACGGCGTGTCGGCTTGACGGGCGGCCGCCTCGGCGGCTCCGCGCCCCCACCGGAACGGCGAGACCGTGGCATCCCCCTCGATCCAGAACCGCCAGGGGAACGCCGCGGTGCCGGCGACGCCGGCGACACCCACGCGCGGGCCCGTCGCCACGCCTGCGACCGGCGTATCCGGGAGCAGGAGTCGTGCCCGCGCCCCCTCCTGTTCCGCGGTCGTGACGGCGTCGATGCCGTCGTGGACGGGATGCCGCAGCCCCACCGCGTCGCCGAGCCGCCCGGGACCGCGGGCCAGGTCGCGCGCCGCCCGCACGGCCCCGCGTCGCTCGAGACGGCGCCGCTCCGCGACGTCCGCGCCCTCGACGACCTCGGCTCCGCGCAGCAGCACACCCCCCGCGACACCCTCCGGTCCGCAGACCACGTTGACGCACGAGTGGATGCCGTGACTCAGGTAGACGTACAGGTGACCGGGTTCGCCCCACATCGTCGCGTTGCGCGCGGTCGGCCCCATGCGGGCGTGCGACCCCGGGTCGGGTCGGTCGCCGGTCCCCCGCCCGTGGTAGGCCTCGACCTCGGTGAGACGGACGACGACGCGCTCCCCCGCGACGACCGTCTCGAGCAACCCGCCCAACAGCAGCGGGGCGGCCTCGACGGGCAGGACCGAGAGTTCCGCGCGGGTCGCCGGTCGCATCACTGCGGCGGGACCTGGCACCACGACAGGTCGAAGCCCTGCAGCGCCGTGACCTCTCGGCCGGTGTCGATCTCGACCAGGTGCGTGAGCAGCCGCTCCGGCAGCGGCAGCTGATACCGGTCGAAGGGATTGTCGACGGCGCGCGGGGCGACCAGCACCGCGGCGTAGCGTCCGCTCGGCGAGACGCAGGTCTGCAGGGCGGTGTCCGAGCCCGGCACCTCGAGCAGGGGCCGCACCGCGCCGGCCGTGTCGACGTGGGCGATGGTCGTCGACCGCGAGACGCCGTCGGCGCTGATGTCGGCGAACGAGCGGATGGTCCCCGCGCCGGCCCCCGGCACGGGGGTCGCTCGACCGGCCAGTCCCGGCGGATCGACGGGGCGCACCAGCTCCTGCTCCGACCCGTCGGTCAGGTCGATCTCGCGAATGCCTTCGAGACGTTCGACCACGGCGACCGAGGACCCGCGGGCGATGCCGTCGATCGAGACCGCGCTGCCCAGCGGCGCCGCGTTGCCGCCCTGCGCGTCGGTGAGCAGCAGGCGCGAGTCGAACGTCAGCACGAGCATGCTGTCGGTGTCGGGGACGAAGCGGTAGTCGGCGATGCGCACGTCGCCACCGTTCAGGCCCACCTCGGTCGGGGGCGCATCGTCGGCCGCGGATGCCGTGAACAGGCGACTCTCGCGTCCGCCCGCGGCGCCCAGGTCGGCATCCGAGAAGGTGAAGCCGATGCGCTCTCCGCGATCCGCCGACTGCAGGTTGGTGACGTAGCCCGGTCCCGGCAGAGTGATGTCGCGCTGGTTGCCGCCGTCGGGATCGGTGACGATCACGCGCGCGGTGTCGCCGTCGCGCACCGAGATGACGAGGTGGTTCGCCGTCGCCCGGAAGTCCTCGATGTGCGGGTGGACGAACACCGGCAGTCCCGCCTCGCCCTGCAGGTCGGTGCGGAAGATCGTGTCGCCCTCGGGGGTGCCGCGCTGCATCAGGTAGGCCTGCAGGGGTGGCGTGCGGAACGTCTCGGTGAGCGTCGACGACGGCCCCGCGCCCAGACCGTTCACCCCGTTGACGGTGATGCGGTAGTCGGTGTCGTCGCGCAGGGGCAGGGTGAAGCGCACGCCGACGCTGCGGCCCGCCGTGTCGACGGTGAACGGCGTCGCGGGCTCGACCTCGACCTGCGAGGGGTCCACGCTCTGCAGCGACTGCGTCGTGGTGAGGATCACGCGGGACCCGGATGCCGCCACGGCGGCCGCGGGGTCGACCTGCACGTCCGTGACGCGCGGTCCCTGCGCGACGGCGACGACGCCGCCGA
>NZ_QAJB01000066.1:0-22769 GCF_003061325.1 Microbacterium sp. HMWF026 | reverse complement strand
CCGCCGCGAACGCGACCGCGAAGCCCCGACCGCGCCGCTTGCGTGCGCGCGAGCGGCGGGAGTCAGTACTCATAGGGGTCCGCCGGTTCGTCGATCGCCGCCACCTGCTCGGCCTGCACCTCGAGCTTGCCGTCGCCGCTGGAGCGCACGGTCCCGGTGACGGTGACCCATTGGCCGGTCGAGGGGGCGCTCCCCGCCGCGGCGATGGGCAGTCGCGCGGTCTGCGCGTCGATGACGCAGTGCGTGATGACCAGGCGCGTCAGATCGAAGCTCGCCCCGTCACCGCCGGGTGTGATGAAGCCCGTCAGGGTCACGGGCTTGCCGTCGAAGGTCTCGGGGTTGGTGGCGTGGGCGAACACCGCCGACCAGTCGCCGATGCCGAACTGCGAGGTGTCGCCGGACGCGGCCAGGGTGACCACGTCGCTGCCCGCGAACAGCGGCGGGGCGCCCACGTCGCGCGAGACGGCGAGCTCGGTCGACAGCGACGCCGCGGGGGTCAGCAGCACGGCGATGACCGCGCCCGAGGCGATCACCCCGCCCGTGAACGCGGCGATGCCGCCGGGGGTGAGCCGCGGTCGGGCCGCGAGGTGCTCGTGCGCGGCCCGGTCGTGCGCGTCGAGGGGATCGGAGTGCTCGTGGTCGGCGTGCGCGAAGGCCTCGCGTCGCGCCGAGGCGGCGGCCGGGGCGTGCCCGTGCTCGTGGTCGTGTCCGTGGTCGGCCTCGGCGCCCAGGGGGAGCGCGAACGACGCGATCGCGCCGATCAGGGCGACGATCGACATGCCCACGGCGAACCACGCCGAGTCGGGGTTGATGTACAGCGACATGCGCCCCGTCACCCACAGCGTGACCGTGGTGATCGACAAGCAGGCGGTCAGGCCCACACCGAGCCAGCGGGTCGCCAGCGCTCCGGATCTAGACAAGGAGGTTCACCACCGTTCCCAGCGCGAAGGCGAACAGCACCACCACGACCGTCATGCCCGCGAGCACCCGCGTGGTGAAGGTGGTGCGCAGCAGCGCCATCATCTTGAGGTCGATGATCGGGCCGACGACGAGGAAGGCGACGATCGAGCCCGGCGTGAAGGTCGACGCGAACGACAGGGCGAAGAACGCGTCGACGTTCGAGCAGAGCGACACCACGATCGCGAGCACCATCATCGCCGCGATCGACAGGGCCGGATCCGACCCGATCGCCAGCAGCGCGCTGCGCGGCACGAGCACCTGCACCGCCCCCGCGAGCAGCGAGCCGATGATGAGCGCCGGCATGACCGAGCGCAGCTCCACCACGAACTGCGCGAGGGTGCGCCGCCCGCGGTCGCCGCGCTCCTGCACGACGATCTCGCACGTCTCGAGAAAACGCTCGGTGAGCAGCTTGTCGGGATCGGGATGCCGGCTGTACAGCCACCCGATGAGGTTGGCGACCAGGAAGCCGCCGATCAGGCGCGCCACCAGGATGCCGTCGCTGAACCCGAACGCGGCGTGCGTCGAGATGATGACGATGGGGTTCACGATCGGCGCCGCGACCAGGAACGTCAGCGTGTCGGACACCCCGAAGCCGCGCATCATCAGACCGCGGGCGAAGGGGACGTTGCCGCACTCGCAGACGGGGATGAACATACCCAGCAGCGACAGCACCGCCCGGCGCGCCCACGGCGCGCGCGGCATCCATCTCTCGATCGCCCCCGGCGGCACCCAGACCTGCACGATGATCGACAGCAGGACGCCCAGGATGACGAAAGGCAGCGACTCGATCAGCACGCTGAGGGCGAGGGTCAGGCCGTCCTGCGCACGGGTGGGGAGGGGCTGCGCGAAGAACGTCGGCGCGAACGCGTCGACGAAGAACAGCGCGGTGATCACCACGACGCCCAGGCCGAGGGCGACCAGGGTGCGCGAGGAGCCCGAGCGGGGGGCGTCGGGACGGCGGCGCGTGGGCGC
The DNA here is from genome assembly GCF_003061325.1 of Microbacterium sp. HMWF026. Lineage (NCBI taxonomy): Bacteria > Bacillati > Actinomycetota > Actinomycetes > Micrococcales > Microbacteriaceae > Microbacterium > Microbacterium sp. HMWF026. The sequence continues at coordinate 20,837 of NZ_QAJB01000066.1, read as the reverse complement.
CGCGGTGCGACTACTCGTCGCCACGCTCGCGAGCCCGGGCGCGGGCGCAGTCGGTGCAGACGCCGAAGATGTCGACGACGTGCTCGGCCTCGGTGAAGCCGTGCTGGGCGGCGGTGCGCTGCGCCCACTCCTCGACGTCGGTGGCCGCGATCTCGACGGCCTTTCCGCACGAGCGGCAGATGAGGTGATGGTGGTGGCCCCGCGTCTCGCACGCGCGGAACAGGTTCTCGCCGTCGGGACTCTGCAGCGAGTCGGCGTCGCCGCGGGCGGCCAGTCCCGCGAGCGTGCGGTACACCGTGGCCAGGCCGATGCCGGTGTTCTCGTCGCGCAGTGTCGCGTGCAGCGACTGCGCGCTGACGAACCCGCCGGCTCCCGACAGGGCTTCGCGCACGCGTTCGCGCTGCCACGTGTTGCGCTGGACCATGGCGGCGAGTCTATCGACGGGTTCGGTGAATCGCCTGGGTGCGGGGGTAGGCGCAGCGAACGTCACGGGCCCGCCCGCTGGTGAATTCTTGCCCGCGAGGGCACGGTTTCCGTGGGGGGACTTTAAAGTGCCGTTTATGGGTTCCCCGGGACGAATCTCGATCGATGGCGACGTGCTCAACGATCTGGTGCGGCGGGTGGATGACGTGCGAGACCAGGCTCCGAGCGAGGTCTCCACACCGCCACCGGTGCACGACGACGACCTGACGCGGGCGGGTAGCGACGCCGCCGACGCGCTGCGACTGTCCCTGAACGCCGTGCGGGCCGACCTCGAGACTCTCGCGAGCGCGGTGCAGCAGACCGTGACCCTGTGGGACGAGCGCGAAAGAGCGATGGTGTCGCTCGTCGACGACATCGACGCGGGTTTTGGCGATGCCAGCCCGACGGCTGGTCCGAGATGAGATCTCCGGCCGGGCCCCACCGCGCCGAACTCGGAGATACAGATGATCCGACAGCTCTCGTGCCTGGCGCCCCGGGGGCGTTGTTCACGTATGCGGAACAGTATCGCGACGCAGCGTCGGGATGCGCGCGAGCCGCGAACGAGCTGGCTCGGCTGCGTCAGGTCGACGGGTGGGAAGGCGAGAGCGCGGACGCCTTCGCCCGGCGCGTCACGACCATGATCAAGGCGTGCGACGACCTCGCCGAGAAGCTGAACGCCGCAGCCGGGGCGTGGGAACACTACGCGACCGTGCTGGGGTGGGGGCAGCAGAAAGCGGGCGACGCGATCGCGATGTTCGCTCACGCTGCCGCCATCACCGCTGCGGCGGCCGCGGAATCGCCGGCGCGGCTTGGGCCGCGCGGCTACACGGGACCGGGCACACGCTCGTTGCCCGACCCCGGGTTGAGCACGCGGAGCGATGCGCGGGCACTGCTCGCCTACGCGCGCGAATCCGTCGCCGATGCCGCGGCCGATGCCACCGTGGTGTTGCGCAGCATCGCGCCGACGGCCGCGGGCGGACTACGGCCGAGCGCGCTGGCCAGCGTCGGCAATGCCCTGCTGGAGCACCCCGACGCGTTGGGGCAGATGCTGGGCGGGGCCGCACTGATGGTCGGCGGCGCGGCTCTATTCGGTGGAGGTCTCGCCGCGGACGTTACCGTGGCGGGTGCCACCGTCGGGGTTCCCGCCAACGTTGCCGGCGCGGCCGCCGTGGCAAGCGGAGCCGCCCTTGCCGGTGCGGGAATCATGAACGCCGCGGCGCACGCCGCGGGAGACAGCGGGGTGTCGTCGCCGAGCAGCCGAGACGATCGCACCGACGGCCGCGACGCGAAAGGCCGCTTCACCGGCAAGGGTGGCCGACCGTGGGTGGACAAGGAGAAAATTGGACTCGACGAAACGGAGATGACCCTTGACGATGGCGAGCAACTGATTCGCAACAAGGTGGCGGTGAGGGTCGACGGGAGCATCCAGACGCGCTACTTCGATGGCCTGATCAAAAATGCGGACGGAACGTATACGGGAGTAGAAGTGAAAAGCGGGAGCGCCGTAGACCGATACCTCGCAAACTCGAAGAACCAGTTCGCGTTCGACTCTTCACTCAGTGAAACCAATTCCGCGGTGGGCAGGATTGACGGACAGTTGATCGAGGTTATTTCATCAAGATTGATAAGAGTGCCATGATGCCAGATTTTTATTACGACACAGGGACGATTCAAAGCCAATTTAGTGTTGGCGGCAACGACCCCCGGCGCCGCTTGGCTCGCGTCATAAGTCTTTTAGATGGCTCGGAGCGATCCATATTCATATTTGCGCGCGTTCCAGATGGCGTCCATTTCTATCAACACCTGAAAAACGGTGGATCCTCGACCTTCCTTCAAGCTGCGGGCACCGCCGAGGCGATGACGATCGAATGCCGCCGCCTCGACGACGACGGCGAAGAACGCCTCTACGTCCTCGGCCACGGAGGACCCCGCTCAGGCGAACCCACCGTTCGCATCGAGTTCAACGACGGCCAGAATCACACCCTGGTCTATCCCGACGAAGTCTTCGACTTCAGCGAAGCCGGCGACATCTTCTTCTCCTACTTCGAAACCGAACGCGTACCCGACGGATACGCGCTCCGCTTGTTCGACCTCGACGCTCCGTATGAAGACCAGCGCGGTACTGCCGACTGACCGCGGCGACGAGTCGAGGACGAGTCCCGGTCGGCTGGCACCGGCCGCCGAAGAGTGATGACCGTCGGCCTCGCGGGGCGTCGCGCTCGACGGTACGCGCACCCCGCACGGCATCCACGAAGGCCCCGCTACAGCGCGCGGGTCACGCGATCGCGCCGGGCTCCGATCAGGCGGCACACGAGGTAGATGGCGAACGAGATCGTCGTGATGTACGGGCTGACGGGCAGCGTTCCGGCGACCGCGAGCAGCACGCCGCCCACCGCCGAGACGAAACCGAACAGCGCCGCCAGCACGGGAACCGACAGGGGGCCGGATGCCACCCGCATGGCCGCCGCGGCGGGGGTGACGAGCAGGGCCATCACCAGCAGCGCGCCGATGATGTGCACCGCCACCGCCACGATCAGACCGAGCAGCAGCATGAACGCGAGGGACACCGCGGTCGTGGGCACGCCGCGGGCGGCGGCGGACTGCGGGTCGAGGGAGTCGAAGCGCAGGGGCCGCCAGATCAACAGCAGCGCGACGAGCACGAAGACGCCGATGACGACGAGCCAGCCGAGCTGACCGCTCTGCACCGACACGATCTGCCCGGTCAGCAGACTGAAACGGGTCGCGCTGCGGCCGTTGTAGAGGGACAGGCACAGGATGCCGACCCCCAAACCGAACGGCATGAGCACGCCGATGATCGAGTTGCGGTCGCGCGCGCGGGCACCGAGCACGCCGATGAGCGCCGCGGCGATGAGCGAGCCCACGATGGAGCCCGACACGACGTCGGCGCCGACGAGCAGGGCGACGGCGGCGCCGGCGAACGACAGCTCGCTGATGCCGTGGACGGCGAAGGCCATGTCGCGCTGCATGACGAAGACGCCGATGAGTCCGCCGACCAGACCGAGCACCGCTCCGGCGTACACCGAGTTCTGCACCAGCTCGAGGATCGCGCCGTATTGGCTCACCCCGCCGAAGAGGGCGTCGCCGACGTCGGACCAGTTCATGCGTCGTCCTCGTCGTGATGGTGGTGATGGGCGTCGTCGGCATCCGAGGCTCCGACGACGATGAGCTGCCCGCCGGCGCGGACCACGTAGACCGGGGCGCCGTACAGCGCCGAGAGGGTCTCGGTCGTCAGTACCTCGTCGGGGGTACCGAGGGTGAAGCGCCCGTTGGCGATGTAGAGGATGCGGTCGACGCCCGAGAGCACGGGGTTGATGTCGTGCGTCACCAGCAGCACGGCGGCTCCGCGTTCGCGCCGGTGACGATCGATGACGCGCACGACGGCCTGCTGGTTGGCCAGGTCCAGGCTCGTCAGCGGCTCGTCGCACAGCAGCAGGGCCGGGTCGTCGGCGAGGGCCTGGCCGACGCGCAGCCGCTGCTGCTCGCCACCCGAGAGCAGTCCCACCGGGCGGTCGCCGAATGCCGTGGCCCCCACGGCCTCGAGCAGCTCGTCGATGCGGGCGCGGTCCTTCTTGCGCGACAGCGGCAGGCCGAGCCGGTGACCGTCGACGCCCAGACCGACGATGTCGCGCCCGCGCAGGGGCGTCTCGCGCGGCAGGGGTCGCTGCTGGGGGATGTACCCGATACGCCGATTGCCGGCGCGGCGGACGGGAGAGCCCAGCGCCTCGATCGACCCCGCGCTCAGACGCTCGAGGCCGAGGATCGCGCGCAGCAGGGTGGTCTTTCCCGAACCGCTCGGCCCGAGCACGGCGACGAGCTCGCCGGGCTCGACCTCGAGGTCGAGCCCCGCCCACAGCTCGCGTCCGCCGCGTTCGAGGGCGGCGTCGCGGATGCGCAGCGGCGCAGCCGCGCTCACGCCGTCAGCGCGTCGCTCAGCGCCGTGATGTTGCTCTGCATCCACGAGATGTAAGTCTGACCCTCGGGAAGCGTTTCCGTGAACTCGATCACCGGAATGCCCTTGGCCTTCGCGGCGTCCTCGACCTGCGTGGTCTCGGCCCCACCGGTCTGCGGGTTGACGATCATCACGCGCACCGCCCCGGATTCGATCAGCTGCAGCGACTCCAGCAGGGTCGCGGGCGGCACGTCCTGGCCCTCTTCGACGGCCTCGCTGAACTCGTTCGGGGTGGCGTTGTCGAGGCCCGCGGCCTCGATCAGGTACACCGGCACGGGCTCGGTGACGAAGACCTTCGCCGCGGCATCCTTCGTCTCGATCTGGCCGAGCGACTCCTCGAGCCCCTCGATCTGCTGGGTGAAGGCCTCGGCGTTGGCGTTGAAGTCGGCGACGTGGTCGGGGGCGAGCTCGCCCAGCTGCTGCGCGATCGCCGCAGCGAGGTCTTCCACCGTGTGCGGGTCGTACCAGACGTGCTCGTTGAAGCCCTCGACGTGGTCGTGCCCGTCGCCCTCGGCGTGCGCCTCGCCCTCGGCGTGGTCGTGGTCGTCGGCGCTCGCGCTGGGTTCGGCGCCGGCGCCGTCGTCGTGGCCCTCGGCTCCGGGGTAGTCGTGGTTGTACTCCACGGCGGTGATGACAGGCGCGGTGGTGCCGCTGGCCTCGATGAGCGACTCCATGAACGAGTCGTAGCCCGCACCGTTCTCGATGACGAGGCCCGCGTTCTTCAGCGTGAGCTGGTCCTGCGCGCTCGCCTCGTACTCGTGGGGGTCCTGCGAGGACGAGGTGATGATCGACTGCACGTCGACGAGGTCGCCGCCCACGGCCTCGGCGATCGAGCCGTACACGTCGGTGGACGCGACGACGGTCACCACGCCGTCGGCGGGCGCCGCCGCGTCGGTCTGAGTGGTGGTGCCGGCGCAACCGGCGAGCGCGAGAACGGAGGCGGCCCCGAGGACGACGGGGGCGAGGAGGCGACGGGTCATGAGTCCACGGTAACGCTGCTGATAATCGTTCTCAAACTCAGCGACCAGCCCATAGCGCCTTTTCAGGAACGGCCCCGCTTATGCCACATCGTCCAGCAGATTGATATCGGCTGTGCGAATCGGCATCCCGGTCCTCCGCGCCGACGCCCTTTACTGGACGCATGACCGACCACGACCTCCCCGTCATCGCGCACTGGTTCGACGGCGCCACCGCCCCCTCGGCGAGCGGACGCACCGCCCCCGTCCACAACCCCGCCACCGGGGCCGTGCGCGCGCGCGTGGCGCTCGCCGACCAGGCCGACATCACCGCCGCCCTCGCCTCGGCCGGCCGCGGTTTCGCCGCATGGAGCGCCTTCTCGATCGCCAAGCGACAGAGCGTGCTGTTCGCCTTCCGCGAGCTGCTGAACGCCCGCAAGGGCGAGCTGGCGCGCATCATCACCGCCGAGCACGGCAAGGTCGTCTCGGACGCGATGGGCGAGATCGCCCGCGGCCAGGAGGTCGTGGAGCTCGCCTGCGGCTTCCCCCACCTGATCAAGGGCGCGTTCAGTGAGAACGCCTCCAACGGCGTCGACGTGTACTCGATCAAGCAGCCGCTCGGGATCGTCGGCATCATCAGCCCCTTCAACTTCCCCGCGATGGTGCCGATGTGGTTCTTCCCCATCGCCCTCGCCGCCGGTAACGCCGTCATCGTCAAGCCCAGCGAGAAGGACCCCTCGGCGTCGCTGTGGCTCGCGCAGCTGTGGAAAGAGGCCGGACTGCCCGACGGCGCGTTCACCGTGCTCCAGGGCGACAAGGTCGCCGTCGACGGCCTCCTGCACGCCGACGAGGTGCAGTCGATCTCGTTCGTCGGCTCCACCCCCATCGCGCAGTACATCTACGAGACCGCGTCGAAGAACGGCAAGCGCGTGCAGGCCCTCGGCGGGGCCAAGAACCACATGCTGGTCCTTCCGGATGCCGACCTCGACCTCGTCGCCGACCAGGCCGTCAACGCGGGCTTCGGCGCCGCCGGCGAGCGCTGCATGGCCGTGTCGGTCGTGCTGGCCCTCGAACCCGTCGCCGAGGAACTGATCGCCAAGGTGACCGAGCGCATCGCTAAGCTGCGCATCGGCGACGGCGCCGCAGACGCCGAGCCCGACATGGGCCCCCTCATCAGTGCCGCCCACCGCGACAAGGTGTCGTCGTACGTCGACATCGCCGAGGCCGACGGGGCCAGGATCGTCGTCGACGGCCGTGGCTACACCGTCGACGGATACGAGGACGGCTTCTTCTTCGGCCCGACGCTGCTGGACGAGGTGCCCACGTCATCCCGCGCCTACACCGAGGAGATCTTCGGGCCCGTGCTGTCGGTCGTCCGCGTCCGGACGTACGACGAGGGCCTCGCCCTCATCAACAGCGGCGAGTTCGGCAACGGCACCGCGATCTTCACCAACGACGGCGGCGCCGCACGACGGTTTCAGAATGAGGTGCAGGTCGGCATGATCGGCATCAACGTGCCGATCCCCGTCCCCGTCGCGTACCACTCGTTCGGCGGGTGGAAGAAGAGCCTCTTCGGCGACGCCAAGGCGTACGGCGTGCACGGCTTCGACTTCTTCACCCGTGAGAAGGCCGTGACCAGCCGCTGGCTCGACCCCGCCACCCACGGCGGCATCAACCTGGGCTTCCCGCAGAACAGCTGACCGCGGTCGACGGATGCCGCTGCGCCGGGCCCCCGCACGGCTCCGGCGCGGCGGCATCCCTCGTCCGACCCGCGGGCGTCAGCCCGTGAGCTGCAGCGCCGCCCAGAGCTCGGCGCGGGCCGAGAAGGTCGACAGGTCGAGCCCCAGCACCTGCTCGAGCTGGGCCATCCGCGCCTTCAAGGTGTGCCGATGGATGCCGAGCCCCCGCGCCGCGGGATCCCACGCGCCGTTCGCGTCGAGCCACGCCCGCGCCGAGTCGAGCAGGCGTCGCCGCTCGCCCGGGGCCACGGCCTCGAGCGGCCGCAGCAGTGACGCCGCGATCAGGTCGCCGCCGCGATCGCGGAGGGCGCCGACCAGGCCGGACCCGGCGATGTCGGCGTAGGCGCGGACCGTCCCCGCGGGCGCCTCGCGGGCGGCGAGGTCGGCGCGACGCAGTGTCGTGGCGAGGTCGTCACCCTCGAGGTGGATCGCGCTCCCCGCGGCGAGGCGGCGCCGGGCGACGAGCGACGTGATCACGTCGTCGCCCTCGACGGCGAGCACCACGACGTCGCCCCCGCGCTCGGCGAAGAACAGCCGCCCGGGGTCGGTCATGATGACGTCGAGCTCGTCGAGCAGTCCCGGCTCGGCGGCTCCGGCGGCGAGGGCGACGACCGTGGTCGGCTCCGCGGGCAGGGCGCCGAACACCGTCTCGGCGAGGCGTCCGGCCGCGTCGGCGTGGCCGTCGACGAGCAGCTCGAGCACGCCGGAGCGGACGGTGCGCAGCGACGTCTGCACGTGACGCTGCTGATCCAGGGCGATGCTGGCGAGGGCGACCACCGTGGACACCAGGTCTTTCTCGGCCGGATCGAACGCGGCCCGCGCGCCGACCGCGAGCACGCCGCGCAGCCCTGCGCTGCGCCCGATGGTCTGCAGGACGGCTCCCCCCGGCGCGGGAAGCTGCACGCTCGCCGCCGTGGCGCGCTCGAGCAGGCGCCGCGTCTCGCCGGCGACCCGTTGCTCCTCGACCGGCGGCGCCGACGGGATGCCCTCGAGCGGGATGCGGGCACCGGCGCCGTCGTAGAGCGCGACCCACGTGTCGAGCAGGCGCGCGAGCGTGCGCAGGATCTCGCGCAGTCCGTCGTCGCGCACCGCCGCCCGCGCCACGGCGCGCTGCGCGTCGAGCAGCCAGGTGAACCGCGCGGCGCGATCCGCCGCGATCAGGTCGGCGACGAAGCGGATGATGCCGATGAACGGCGCGCGGCGTCCGACCTCGATCAGGGGCACTCCCGCCGCGGCGCACGCCTCGACCACCTCGGGCGGCACCTCGGCGTGGATGACGTCGGTGGCGAAGCCCAGGCCTGCCACCCCCGCGTCGCGCAACCGCTCCGCGTAGGCGCGGGGGTCGGCGGCATCCGTTCCCGAGAAGGGGGCGCCGTTGGTCAGCAGCAGGTTCCCCGGTTCGAGCCACGGTGTCGGGTCGAGCAGATCCGAGCTGTGCACCCATGACAGCGGGCGGTCGAGGGTCTCGTCGTCCAGAGGAGTCAGAGCGCGCAGACGCGCGCGGTCGTGGTCGAGCAGGGTGCGGAGCGAGGCGGACATCGGCGGGCCAAACTGTCGAGTGTCCCTCGAGGGTACCGACAGTTCCGCCACCCCTTCCCGCCGGACGACGGAGCACACTGGGGTCATGTCGACTCCCCTCACTACGACCCGCAACGCCGAGATCAGCGAGCGCGACCGCCGCAGCGTCTTCCACTCGTGGTCGGCCCAGCGCACCCTCGCACCGCTCCCCCTCGCCGGGGGTTCGGGAGTGGAGGTGTGGGATGCCGACGGTCGCCGCTACCTCGACTTCTCGAGCATGCTCGTCAACGTCAACATCGGCCACCAGCATCCCCGCGTGGTCGCCGCGATCCAGGAGCAGGCCGCGCAGCTGACGACGGTCGCCCCCGCGCACGCGAACGAGACCCGCGCGCACGCCGCCGAGCTGGTACTCGAACGCGCCCCCGAGGGCTTCTCGAAGGTGTTCTTCACCAACGGCGGGGCGGATGCCAACGAGAACGCGATCCGCATGGCCCGACTCGCCACGGGCCGCGACAAGATCGTCTCGCACTACCGCTCGTACCACGGCAACACGGGGGCCGCCATTGTGGCCACCGGAGACTGGCGACGGATGCCGAACGAGTACTCGCGCGGCCACGTCCACGTCTTCGGGCCCTACCTGTATCGCACCGAGTTCTGGGCCGAGACGCCCGAGCAAGAGACCGAGCGCGCCCTCCGCCACCTCGAGCGCACGGTGCAGGCCGAGGGGCCCGACACCATCGCGGCGTTCCTGTTCGAGACGATCCCCGGCACCGCCGGCATCCTGGTGCCCCCGCCCGGATACCTCGCCGGGGTGCGCGAGATCGCCGACCGGTACGGCATCCTGCTCATCCTCGACGAGGTCATGGCCGGTTTCGCTCGCGCGGGCGAGTGGTTCGCCTTCGACGCGTTCGACGTGCGCCCCGACCTCATCACCTTCGCGAAGGGCGTCAACTCCGGGTACGTGCCCGTCGGCGGAGTGGTGATCTCGGATGCCGTGGCCCAGGTGTTCGACGACCGCGTCTTCCCCGGCGGACTGACGTACTCGGGCCACCCCCTCGCCGCCGCGTCGATCGTGGCCGCGCAGCAGGCGATGGCCGACGAGGGCGTGGTCGACAACGCCCGCCGCATCGGCGACGAGGTCATCGGGCCGCGCCTGCGGCAGCTGGCCGAGGACTCACCGCTCGTCGGCGAGGTGCGGGGCCGCGGCGTGTTCTGGGCCGTCGAGCTGGTCGCCGACCGAGCGACCCGCGAACCCCTCGCCGCCGCCCGGATCGGGGCGATCAAAGCCGCGATGCTCGAGCGCGGGGTGCTCGGCTTCTTCGCCGAGAACCGCGTGCACGTCGTGCCGCCCGCCATCATCGGCGACGCCGATGCCCACCGCGGTCTCGACGTGCTCGCCGAGGTGCTGCAGGCCGAGGCCGCGCGGAGCTGACCCGCGCTCGCTCGGGACGCCGTGCGGGCGATCGCCCGGATGCCCCCGAGCCGCAGGCTGCCGCGACGTCGGTTGTCGCGCGGATCAGGGCGGCGAAGAACTCAACCGCGGCGGGCGCTTCTCCGTGCCCGCCAGGCTCGCCACGCCCCGGTCGACCAGAGGGCCCAGATCACCAGCAGAGGCTGGAAGAGCAGCCGGATGAAGCGAGCGAGGTCGGAGTCGAGACCGAAGGCATCCGTGCCGCGCACGAACTGCTCGATGTTGCCGGGGAAGACCGCGACGAAGAAGGCCGCGACGATCCAGCCCACCGGCACACGGAAGCGACCCAGGACGAGCAGGGCGAGTCCGAGGGCGATCTCGACGATCCCGGATGCCACGACCGTGACGTCGACCGGGAGCGGCAGCCACGACGGCACCTGGGCGACGAACTCCTCGCGCGCGAACGTGAGGTGCGCGGTCCCGGCGAAGACGAGTGCCGCCCCGAGCAACCAGCGGGCGAGGGTGCGCAGAAAGCTCATCCTCCGAGGGTAGGCGGCCCCTCCCTCACCTCGAGTGTCCAAGACACCCGGGCCGCATTCTGCGGCATCCGGATGTTTTGGACACTCGGGCGTCGAGCTGCGGCGCGCCCGGCGGGTGCGTCACTCGCAGGCGATGCCATCGCCGTCGCGATCGAGCTTCCGGCTGTAGCCGGGCTGACCTTCGTAGATCGGCGCTGCACCCGCGTCCCTCGCCGCCGTGCAATTGGCGTAATACGCCTCTTGTGCGGGCGCCTCCTCGACCGGGGCGGGCGCGGGCTCCGCGGGTGCAGGGACCGGTTCGACGGCCACCGGCTCGACGACCGGCGCGGGTTCGACGACCGGCGCGGGCGCGGGCGCGGGCGCCGCGAAGGGCGACGTCGGCACCGCCTGGTCCGGACAGGTCTCGAGGACGCGCTTCATCGCGTCGCGCTCCGCCTCGGTGACCCACAGCCCGTACGTCGCCTTCACGGCGATCTGGGCTGCGACGTAGGAGCACCGGAAGGATTTCTGCGCGGGGAGCCACGTCGCGGCATCCCCGTCGGACTTCTGCGCGTTGGCGGCCCCGGTGACGGCGTAGAGGTTGAGAGGGTCGTTCGCGAAGCTCGAGCGCTGATCAGCGGAGAGCTGCTGCGCCCCCTTCTGCCACGCGTCCGAGAGTGCGACGACGTGGTCGATCTGCACGAGCTCGGACGTTCCCTGCCCGCGGACGAAGTCGACGCGCTGCCCGGTGTAAGGGTCGGCGAGCGTCCCCGCGGTCACCCGGCAGGGCCCCGAGCGCACGGCATCCGTCAGATCGCGCCACAGGATGTCGTTGCGAGTGTCGCAGCCGTTGCGATCGACGTCGAGCCAGCGCTGCCCGAACTGGTCGCGGTCGTAGCCGGTTTTCGGCGCGCGCCCCTTCACGGCGAGACCGTCGAGGACCGTGATCGCCGATTTGTCCGCCGTCGCCGACGCATCGGCGGCGGTGCCCGCCTGACCGTCGAACGCGGCGAGCGCGGAGATGTCGTCGGCGAAAGGCGTGGGGGATGCCGTCGGCGATGCGGCCGGTGTGGCGGATGCCGTCACCGACGCCTCGGGGAGCGCCTCGGCCACCGGGACCGCATTCCTCGGGTTCAATGCCGTCGTCAGTCCGCCCGCGACGGCGAAGACGAGGGCCGCAGCCACGGTCCAGACGGCCGCGCTTCTGCGCGAGGGGAAACGGAGCCACGTCGGAGTGTTCTTGGCGAGGGCGACGATCCCCGTGATCAGCACGATGAGTGCCGCAAACCCGACGAACGGGGCGAGCACAACGAACACGACCGCGAGGACGATCCCCGCGACGACGCGGCCCCAGACCGGAACGCGGGAGATCCAGCCGCGAGCGCGCTCCCGAACCGCGGCCGGAGGCGGAGCGGTGGTCACGACGGGAGCGGGAGGGAGCGGGGTGAAGTCGTCGGTCCACTGTCGACCGTCCCACCAGCGCAGGCGTCCGGGAGTCTCGGTGTCGGGGTACCACCCCGCCGCTGCATTGGTCATGCGCGCACCGCCGCAATGGAATCGATCTTCGTGCCTCGGAATCGCATGGATTCCCCCTCCCCCAATGGATGAACCCCGGCGAGCCTATTCATAGGAATGAGCCGCCATTGCTCCAAGAGGGACGGATTACGAAACGAAGGCCACCGAACGAGTCTTGTCGAGATCGAATCGGTATCGGCACACTTCCGCCCACCCGAGATCCCCGCATGACTCCGGACGCACCGGGGCCCGTCTCAGTGCGAGAAGTCCGCCGCGAGAGCGAACGGCCCCGGCATCCGCCCCGTCGAGTGTCCAAGACGCGCGGTGCACGAGGGCGCACGGTCGGCGTTTCTTGGACACTCGACGGGGTGGGGGATGCCGGGGCGTCGCGGGCGCCCGCGTGACGGTGCCCGAGGGTGGCCGGGTCGGCCGCGTCAGCGCCGGAGGATGCGATGCGCGAGGGCGTTGCCGACCAGCTGACCGGCCTGCACGATCACGACGATGATCGCCACCGTGACCCACGTGGCCTGCTGGTTGAACTGCTGGTAGCCGTAGATGATGGCGAAGTTTCCGAGACCGCCGCCGCCGATGTAGCCCGCCATCGCCGACATGTCGACGACCGCGATGAACATGAACGTGTAGCCGAGGATCAGCGGGGCGAGCGCCTCGGGGATCACGACGCCGAAAAGGACGCCGATCCGCCGCGCACCCACGGCGCGAGCCGCTTCGACGGTGCCGGGGTCGACGGCGACGAGGTTCTGCTCGACGACGCGGGCGATCACAACGGTCGCCATGATCGTGATCGGGACGATCGCGGCATCCGTCCCCAGTGTCGTCCCCGTCACGGCCCGTGTGACCGGGGCGACCGCGGTGAGGAAGATGATGAACGGGATCGGACGGATGACGTTGATGACGAGGTTCGCGACGAAGAAGACGACGCGGTTCTCGAAGAGGTTGCCGGGCCGGGTGGCGTACAGCAGCGCTCCGATGACGAGGCCGGCGACGCCCGAGATGAGCAGCGACACGGCCACCATGTAGACGGTCTCGCCGATGGACTGCAGCAGCACCGGCGTCAGGGTGTCCCACTTGTTCATGCGCGCACCCCCTCACCCGGCAGCACCACGTCGGTGTGCGCGCGAAGCTCCGCGACGATGGGGGCGAGGTCTTCGGCGTGGACCCGGTAGGTCAGCGTGCCGAGCTGCTTTCCCAGCACGTCCGTCACCCCGCCGTAGACGACCGAGTGGCGCGCGCCGTGACGGTGGAACACCGCCGACACGTCCTCACTCGAAAACTCGTTGACCTCGACACTGACGAGGTCACCCCCGCCCGCGGCGAGCGCCGACAGTGTCTCGCCCGCGGGCACGCCCTGCGTCACCGCCGCGACGAACCGCTTCGTGAGCTCGGCGCGCGGGTGGGCGAACACACGGTAGGTGTCGCCGCTGTCGACGACGCGGCCGCCCTCCATGACGATGACCTGGTCGCACAGCTCGTGGACGATCGAGATCTGGTGCGTGATGACGACGATCGTGATGCCCAGGCGGCGGTTCACCTCGCGCAGCAGGTCGAGCACCTCGGCCGTGGTCTGCGGGTCGAGCGCACTCGTCGCCTCATCGGCGAGCAGGATGCGCGGGTCGGTCGCGATCGCACGGGCAATGCCCACGCGCTGCTTCTGACCGCCCGACAGGCGGCGCGGGTACTGCTTCGCCTTGTCGCCGATGCCGACGAAGTCGAGCAGCTCGGCGACCCGCTTGTCGCGGTCGGCCTTCTTCCAGCCCGCCACCTTGAGCGGGTAGGCGACGTTGGCCGCGACGGTCCGCGAGGTGAAGAGGTTGAACTGCTGGAAGATCATGCCCACGCGGCGCCGCAGGTCGCGCAGCGTCGCCTCGCTGGCATCCCCCACATCCACTCCGAGCACCTCGACGGTGCCGGAGGTGGGCTTCTCGAGGCCGTTCAACAGCCGCACGAGCGTGGACTTACCCGCACCCGAGTACCCGATGATGCCGACGATCGACCCCTCCTCCACCGCCAGCGACACGTCGTCGACGGCGGTGGTGGAGGAGCGGCGATCGGTGCGGAAGCTCTTGGTGACGCCCCGCAGCTCGATGACCGCGGTCATCCGTTCTGGGCCTTGAGGGCGTCCTCGAGGCTCGTGAGCTCGTCCTGCAGCTGCGCGCCGGTCCACTCGGTCTTGAACTGCAGGTTGCCCTGGTTCAGCTCCGTGACGGCAGCCTCGACCTCGGGCGAGTGGTACGCCGCGACGAGCTTCTCCCAGCGCGGGTCGTCCTTCTTGTCGTCGCGCGTGACGAAGGCATTGATGTAGGGGGCGAGCTGCGGGTTGTTCAGGTCTTCCTTGAAGATGATGAGCTCGTCGCCGAGCCCGCCCTTCTGCGCCTGCGTGTTGTTGACGATCGCGGCCTGGGCGCTGCCGTCCTTGAGCGCGGTCACCGTCTGGTTGGTGTCGACGGGCAGCAGCTCGACCTTCGAGGTCTCGATGTCGGCGGGGGTCGACAGCGCCGTTCCGCCGTCCTTGAGCGTGAGCAGTCCGGCCTTCTGCAGGTTGAGCAGACCACGGGCGAGGTTCGTGGGGTTGTTGGGGATCGCGATCTTCGCACCCTCGGGCAGGTCCTTCACATCGGTGTACTGCTCCGAGTAGAGGGCGAGCGGGTACACGGCGGTCGCGCCGACCGGCACGAGCGATCCGCTGTTCTCGACGTTGAACTGCGACAGGTAGATGAGGTGCTGGAAGAGGTTCACGTCGAGCTCGCCGTCCTGCACGCCCTGGTTGAGCTGCACGCCGTCGTTGATGGTGCGCACCTCGAGCTCGATGCCCTCGTCGGCGAGCTTCTGCTTCAGCACCGTCCAGTGCGCCTCGTTGCCGTCATCGGCACCCAGGACGATGCGCGAGGAGTCGTCGGACGAGCCCGCTCCCCCGGCGCATCCGGTGAGGGCGAAGAGAAGGGCTGCGGTGGAGGCGCCGAGGATCGTGGCCAGGCGAGCGGTGCGGTGCGAAGTCATGAGACCACGTCAACATGCGCGCGCGAGGGCTCCAAACCGGACCGTTACGGCCGGTAATGGCCCGTCACGCGGGGTCATGGATTAGGTGGATGCCGTGCCTTCGGCGACGATCGCGCGGTTTCACGCCCTGACGCCACCGCGCGCAACCGCCGACCGACCCGCCGCCCGCCCGCGCCGGTTAGCCTGGATGGTGATGTCACGGGATGAGAACGCGCGAAGAAGACTCTCCCGGAACAGCCCGCAGGGGCTCGTCGTCCTGGTGCTCGCTCTGGCCGGCCTGTGCTCGTCGTTCATGTTCACCCTGGTGGTGCCGATCCAGTCGCAGCTCCCCCAGCTGCTGAACGCCTCGCGCGACGACACCGCGTGGGTGGTGACCTCGACGCTGCTGGCGGCGGCGGTGATCACCCCGATCGCGGGGCGTCTCGGCGACATGTACGGCAAGCGACGCATCGTGCTCGTGCTGCTGGTCGTGATGATCCTCGGCTCGGTCGTCGCGGCACTGTCGACCGGCATCGTCGGCATGATCGTCGGTCGCACGCTGCAGGGCGCGATCGTCGGTGTCGTGCCCCTCGGCATCTCGATCATGCGCGACGTGCTGCACGAGAACCGGGTCGACAGCGCCATCGCCCTGATGAGCGCGACGCTCGGCGTCGGCGGGGCCCTCGGCCTGCCGGTCAGCGCCCTCGTCGCTGAGAACACCGATTGGCACTGGCTGTTCTGGATCGCCGGAGCCCTCGGAGGGGTCGTCTTCGCACTGATCCTGTGGATCGTCCCGGTCAGCGTGCTGCGCACCGCCGGACGCTTCGACTACATCGGCGCGGCCGGACTCGCGATCGGTCTGATCGGCATCCTGCTCGCGGTGTCGCGCGGCAACACCTGGGGCTGGACATCACCGCTCACCCTCACGCTGGCGCTCGGCGGGATCGCCGTGCTGCTGCTGTGGGGATGGTTCGAGCTGCGCGTCGACAACCCGCTGCTCGACCTGCGGGTCGCGGCCCGTCGCCCCGTCCTGCTGACCAATCTGGCATCCATCGCCATGGGTTTCGCGCTGTTCACCTCGAACGTCGCGTATCCGCAGATGCTCGAGCTGCCGGTGGCGACGGGCGTCGGGCTGGGACTGTCGCTGCTGGCCGCGAGCCTCGTCGTCATGCCGTCGGGACTGGTCATGATGGTGCTCTCGCCCATCTCGGGCACCCTGGCGCGCACGATCGGTCCGCGCATCCTGCTGATCGCGGGGGCCGTCTCGCTCATCGTCGCCTACGGGTTCAGCCTGGTCTTCTCGACCGAGGTGTGGCACTTCGTCGTCGCGAACATCCTGATCGGGTTCGGGATCGGCTTCGGCTACGCCGCGATGCCCATGCTCATCATGCGTGCCGTCCCACCCAGCGAGACCGGCGCATCGAACGGCCTCAACGCCCTCGCCCGATCGCTGGGAACGAGCACGGCCGCGGCCATCGTCGGCGTCGTGCTCGCGACCCTCTCGACCGGCGATGGCGAGACCCGGGTGCCGACGTCGCAGGCGTTCCAGGTGTCGTTCCTGCTGGGCATCGGTGCGGCGATCGTCGCGCTGGTGCTGGCGTTGCTGATCCCGACGCGACCGGCGATCGGGAAGACCCGGGCGTCGCTGCCCGGCTAATCCGCGCCGGGCGACCGCCGTCGCCGCCGCCACCACGCCGTCAACCGCGCCGTGTGACGGTCGGTGAACTCGTTCGACAGGGCGAGGGCCTCGGCTCCGATGTCGGCACCGTCGTCGATGGCGCGGAGCGCGCGCAGTGCCCGCTGCTCCGCCGTCTCGTCGTCCGCCTCCACGCCGTCCATGCTACGAGCGGGCGGCGCGGAGAGCTTCAAGACTTCGGGACGAGTTCGATGCGCACGGCCTCGATTCTCTTCGCCTGGCCGGTCGTCCCCGCCGTCTGACCGCCCGTCACCCATTCGCGCCACCCGCCGTCCACGTACGCGCTGTAGCGCACCCGGTAGTGGTCGGCGATCTCACCCTGCAGCCGGAGCTGAAGAGCTTCGAGGCGCAGCGCGCGGCCCTCGGTCCCCACGACGCTCGGTGAGTCCGCCCATTCGGTCCAGCCGATGTCCTGCACATGCGCGCGGGAGGAGAGCGTGCCGTCGTACTCCGAGCTCTCGATCGCGGCCTGAACGGCCTCCATCTGCCGGTCCCGACCGATGGCGCCGCTCGTCGCGCCGTCCGAGACGACCGGGAGCCACCCTTCCTGCGAGACGTGCGATGAGTATCGGACGGTCGATCCGGCTGTCGAAGGCGACTTCTTCAGGATGCGGACCTGCACGGATTCGACCTGCAGACCGCGGCCGGTGGTTCCCGCCACCTCACCGTTGCTGACCCACGGCATCCATCCGATGTTCTGCACGTGTGCGCGGTAGAAGATGTCGTAGTCGGCGGCGAGTCGGGCGGTCAACGAGAAGCCGACGGCCTCCATTCGAAGCGCCTGGCCCGTCGTCCCGATCGACTCCGCGCCCGTGGACCAGGGCGTCCAGCCGATGTTCTGCACGTGAGCGCGGGACTGCAGTTGCCCGGCGGTCATCCCCCCGGTCAGTTCGAGCGACATCGCCTCGAGGGGAAGGCCCCGGCCCGTTGTCCCGGCGTACTGACCGGCGGTGACGGAGGGCTGCCAACCCACCTGCGCCGAGTGGGCGGCGTACGCCAGTACCGGCATCGCCGCGGAGTACTTCGCGGCCAGGTGGTTCACCCGCTTCTGCACCCAGTCGCGTACGAAAGCCGCTTCCGCCGCCCAGGTCGCCGCGACGGGACGAGCACCGGCGATGACCGAGCGGCGGTCCAGCACTCCGCTCCAGCGCGTGAAATTCGCCGCAGCAGAGGGCGAGAGCGCAGCGATATCCGCGTCGAGGCGGGCGACCACGCCGTCCACGGCGGGTCGCAGGCGGGTGTCGAAGACTTCGCTCGCACGCTGCGCGAATTCGGGGTTGCGGAACAGTTCCTGGTACCAGGCGGTACCGCCCTTGCGCAGCGAGAGCGCGTTCATCATGTAATCCTCGGTCGGCTCGCCACCGAACGAGGCCATCGGGTACAGACCCATGGCGATGTCGAAGTCCCACGCCGGACCCGCGTGCAGGACGTCGTTCGGACCGTCCCGCCACAGATAGACACTGGATGCCACGGCATCGGGGTTCTCGGAGAACTCGAGGGCGAAGTAGTAGGTGATGAACGAATCGACGTCGATCATCGAGCTGATCGCGGCCCAGTCCGGGTCGGGCGCGTACAGCGCCGACTCGAACGCGTCGATGGCGACCTGCACGCTCTGGTACGAGGCGGCGAGCTCGGCGGGGAGGGGCGACGCGACCTTCTGCACGGCATCTTTCAGCACGAAGGTCGTCTTGCTCGTCTTCGTCGTGAAGAAGAACTCCTCATTCCTGCCGTAGCTGTTGTCGAGTTCGAGGAGGAGTCCTCCCGCATTCTTGAGGTCCAGACGGTTCTTCTTCACCTCGACCTTCTCGGTCAGCAGGTAGTTGCCGAGGAATTCGCCATTGATGGTGAGATCGACGAAACGGGCGTCGGGCGTCCCGACGAGCCCGAACTGCGAAGCGAGCTCGAGGGCGGTCTTGTTCCGGAGCAGCGAGGGGTCGGCGTGATTGGCCAGAAGGATCCACGTCTTCGCCGACGGCAGTCCGAGCACCGGCGTGGAGCTGTCGAACTTGATCTGGTAGGGCTTCTTGTCCAGCAGCCAGGTGAAGTTGCCGCGTCCCTTGATCTCCTCGAGCGAGACGCCGGTCAGATTGTTCGCCGGATTGGTGCCGTCCGTCAGGGTTGCCGTCGCGTGCGCCTCGGTCGAGGGACTCGCCGGGATCTTGTCTTTGGACGCGTTGAGCTGGGCCAGTGTGTAGCCGGCGGGCAGGGTGATGTCGAGAGCGGGGACCGCGCTCCCCGCGACGGCCCGCGCGGCTGCACTCGGAGCGGCCGTCGGCTCCGGCGTCGGCGAGACCTCGGGAGTCGGAGAGGCCGACGAAGAGGGGACCGGGGACGGAGCGGCCGTCGAGGGAGAAGCGGCCGGGGTGGGTGTCGCCGTGGCGACGCCACCCGTGGGCGTGGGCTGCGGCGTCTCGACGGCACTGGCGGACGTCGTCCCGGCGATCGAGATCGCGAAAGCCACCACTCCTGCGGTCATTGCACTCGAAAAACGGAAGCCCTTTGCGATTCGCACCGGGCGAGGCTAACATTCGCTGCCCATTCCTATGAATGCATAGGGGCTTCGATACGCATTCTTTATGAATGCGTCGGGTGATGACGAGGCGGCTTCATCACACCGGGTCAATCTTGCCCATCACCCGGGTCAGTCGAGCAGCAGCGCTGGCTCCTCGAGCACGGATGCCACGTCCGCGATGAAGCGCGAGATCCCGTCTCCGTCGACCACGCGGTGATCGAACGAACCCGACACCGTGGTCACCCAGCGGGGGCGCACCTCGCCGTCGACGACCCACGGCTTCTGGCGGATGGCGCCGAGCGCGATGATGCCGGCCTCACCGGGATTGATGATCGGGGTCCCGGCATCCACTCCGAAGACTCCGATGTTGGTGATCGTGAACGTGCCACCCGTCTGATCGGCGGGGCTGGTCTTACCCTCGCGCGCGGTGAGCGTGAGGTGCTCGAGCGCCTTGGCGAGCTCGCGCGTCTTCATCGCCTGCGCGTCCTTGATGTTGGGCACCAGCAGACCGCGCGGCGTCGCCGCGGCGATACCGAGGTTGACGTAGTGGCGCACCGAGATCTGCGCGCCGTCCTCGGTGTCGACCCACGCCGCGTTGATCATCGGCGTGCGCCGCAGGGCCCAGATGACCGCGCGCGCCATGATCAGCAGCGGCGAGATCTTGACGTCGGCGAAGTCGGGCGAGGCCTTGAGGCGCTTGACGAGCTCCATGGTCCGCGAGGCGTCGACGTCGACCCACACCGAGACGTGCGGGGCCGAGTACGCGCTCGACGTCATCGCGTTTGCGGTCGCCTTGCGGACGCCGCGGACGGGGATGGACTCCTCGCGGGAGTCGTCGACAGGAGCGGGGGCGGCGGGAGCGGCGACCGTGATGGTCTCCTCGCGCACCTCGCCCCACGCGGGCGTCTCGATGTTGCGGAAGACGCTGGCCTGCTCGGCGTGCTTGACCACGTCGTCGCGGGTGACCTCGCCGGCCGGGCCGCTCGGGGTGACGGCCGACAGCTCGACCCCGAGGTCGCGCGCGAGCTTGCGGATCGGGGGCTTGGCCACCACGCCGACCGACGCCTTCACGGGCCGCTCGGCGGGCTTACGCCTGCGCGACGACACCGCGCCACCCGTGCCGTACCCCACGAGCACTGCACCACCGGGGTCGCTCGGCTCGGGGACGCTGGTCGGCGCGGCGGGGGCCGGGGTGGCGGCATCCGCGGATCCGATCGTGATGATCGGCGCGCCGACCTCGACGGTGGCCCCCTCGGATGCCAGCAGCTCGCCGACCGTGCCCGCGTAGGGCGAGGGCAGCTCGACGAGCGACTTGGCCGTCTCGATCTCGACGATCACGTCGTTGACGGCGACGGTGTCGCCCGGGGCGACGCGCCACTGGACGATCTCGGCCTCGGTGAGGCCCTCTCCGACGTCGGGGAGGACGAAGGTCTGCTCGGTCACGATGGTGTCCTTTGCTCGCGAAACAGCATCTCACTGACAAGTCGGTGACGGAATGTCACCGTCTGGTCAGCGGCGTGCAGTCTCGCGGTCCACGGGGGCGGGC
>NZ_QAJB01000065.1:0-10576 GCF_003061325.1 Microbacterium sp. HMWF026 | reverse complement strand
CTCCCCCACCGCTCCCCGCGGTTTCGCCCTTTACGTCGGGATCGACGAAGCGAAGGCCGCCGCCGCGGGCGTGAGCCTGGGCACCCTCGTCGAGGCCCTGCGCCGCACGCTCGGCGAGCTGGCCCCCGCCGCCGAGACCTACGCCACCGTCGCCCTCGCTCCCGTCGGCTCCGGGGGGCGCGACGTCGACGTCGTCCGTCTCGCCCTGCACGAGCCCTCCGCGGTGGCCCGCACCAAGGACGAACCCGTCGAAGAGGACCGCGCCCCCGGCGGCGTCGTCGTCGACATCTCGCGCAAGCGCGTCCTGATCGACGGAGAGTCCGCCGCGTTCACCTTCAAGGAATTCGAGCTGCTGCAGTACCTCGTGCTGCGCGAGGGACGCACGATCGAGCGCACCGAGCTCGTCGCCTCCCTGTGGGAGGGCGCGACCGACGACGAGGCTCCCGGCGAGCGGACGATCGACGTGCACGTGCGTCGCCTACGCGCCAAGCTCGGGGTGTACGAGGACATCGTCCGCACCGTGCGCGGTGTGGGCTACCGCTTCGACCGTCACGCGGACGTCTCGATCCGCTACGGCCACGGCACGCCCTCGCCCGACCGGTTCTGAACGGCTTCCGTCGCGGCGGATCGCGCGGCCTCGTCCCCGGATGCCGCGATGTCGGCGGGTCGACGTAAGGTGTCCGCATGAGATCGACCGGGGTTCGCGCGCGGCAGTCGTCGCGCGACCTCGTCGCCCGCGTCGACCGACCGCTCGAGAGCGAGTACCGCCCTCGCGTTCCCACCGACGTCGGTCGGGCGATCGCCGCCCAGCGGCACGGGGCGAACGACCCGACCTATCACGCGACGACGCCCCTCTCGACCGGCGGGATCGTGTGGCGGGTGAGCCGCACCCCGCTGGGCATCGCGACGCTCGCGCTGCGCCGCAGCGCGGGCGGAGCCGTGCGCGCCGCCGCCTGGGGGCCCGGTGCCGAATGGGCGCTCGCGCAGGTCCCGGCGCTGTGCGGCGCCCACGACGATCCCGACGGATTCGACGCGACGCGGCATCCCTCGGTCGCCGAATGGCACCGCCGTCACCCCGACCTGCGGATCGGCCGCACCGATCTCGTGTTCGACGCCCTCGTCAGCGCGATCATGGAGCAGAAGGTCACGAGCATGCAGGCCTTCTCGGTCTGGCGCAGCATCGTCACCTGGTACGGCGAGCGGGCCCCCGGTCCCACGCCGCGGCCGATGTTCGCGCCGCCGAGCATCGATGGATGGCGCCACGTGCCGTCCTGGGCGTGGCACCGCGCAGGACTCGAGCCGCCCCAGTCGCGCACGATCGTCGAGACCGCGCGGCGCGGCGAGAGCGTCGTGCGCGCCGCCGAAGCCGCCGTCGACGGCGAGGCCCGCGACCGGGTCTTCATCGGCCTGCGCGGCGTCGGCATCTGGACGAGCGCCGAGACGCGCATCCGCGCCTTCGGAGATCCGGATGCCGTGAGCGTCGGCGACTACCACCTCGCCCATCAGGTCGGTTTCGCGCTGACCGGCCACCGCACCGACGACGACGGCATGCTCGAACTGCTCGAGCCCTTCGCCGGCCACCGGCAGCGCGTCATCCGTCTGATCTACGCGGGCTCGGCGCTCGAACCCCGTCGCGGCCCTCGCCTTCACCCCGAGGATCATCGCGATCGCTGACGCGCGGGGGTGATGACATCCCCGCTCGGCGGGTGCACACTGCTGGCATGACCACGGCACTCGTGACGTATCTGCAGTTCCGTTCCTCCACACGCGAGGCGATGCAGTTCTACCATTCGGTGTTCGGCGGCGACCTGGACATCGCCACCTTCGACGACTTCGGCATGCCGGTGGGCGAGGGCGAGGGAGGTCTCGTCATGCACGCGCGCCTGCGAACCGCGCGCGGGTTCCTCTTGATGGCGTCGGACACCCCCTCGGCCATGGAGCTGGCGCCCGCGGGCGGGTTCTCGCTCGCCATCACCGGCGACGAAGAGGCCGAGCTGCGCGCCTGGTTCGAGGCGCTCGGTGAGGGTGGCCGGATCGAGATGCCGGTCGGGGTTCCGCCGTGGGGTGGGTTGTACGGCACGCTCGTCGACCGCTTCGGGGTGGCCTGGATGGTGGCCGTCGGCGAAGCCGAGTGACGGTCCCGCGGGGTCGGCCGCCTAGGCTGGGCGCATGACGCAGACGGGGACCGGCTGGCCGCGCGGCCGCACGTACTGGGTGCTGGGCAGTCTGCTGCTGCTGGGCCTCGGCATCCTGTTCGGGCTGGTCTGGCAGAACGTCTGGCTGGGATTGATCATCGCGGCGGCGGTGTCGGTGGGCTGGCTCATCGCCTACGAGTCGAGCCGAGGCCGAAACGTCGGCGTGAACGATCCCGACAACGGCATCCAGCTCTAGCTCGCCGCAGCGGCTCGGTCAGCGCCCGGGCGCCTCGCGGCGCATGGGCACGTGCGGGATGCCGTCCTCGGCGAACGCGTCGCCGGACACGACGAAACCGAACCGTCCGTACCACTCGGCCAGATGCTGCTGCGCGTCGAGCAGGATCGGCAGGCCGGGGGCCTCGGCATCCAGGTACGCGACGGCGGAACGCATAAGGTCGGCGGCGATGCCGCGGCCCCGAGCCGCAGCCGCGGTGGCGACACGGCCGATGCGCGTGTTCTCGGGCTCGCGCAGCAGGCGCAGAGTGGCCAGGACGTCGTCGTCGTCGGCGGCCCACATGAGCTCGGCGTCGGGTTCGATGTCGCGTCCGTCGATCTCGGGGTAGGCGGCCTGCTGCTCGACGACGAACACGGTGACGCGCAGCCACAGGATGCGGTAGAGCGTGAGGGGAGGGATGCCGGCGACGGGCGCTCGATGGACGGTGACGGTTACCCTTCGACGCTACCGTGCGGGCCGTGGCGCGAGGTCGGCGCCCTGCGCTACCGTCGGCCCATGTCGTTCCAGTCGTACCTCGACAACATCGAGACGAAGACGGGGCTCACTCCCCGGCAGTTCGTCGCCCTCGCCGCCGAACGGGGATTCGGTCCCGGCACGAAGGCGACCCCCATCCTCGAGTGGCTGAAGACCGACTACGACCTCGGACGCGGTCACGGCATGGCACTCGTGCACGTGATCACGAAGGGTCCGAGGATCTCCGACGCCCACGTCGGTCGTGGGGGTGCCCACGGCGACGCCAGCGACGAGCTCTGGCTGGACGGCGCGGCGACGAATCCGAATCGCTAGGCGGGTGGGGGCCCGAATCGGCGCGAGGCGGCGACCTGCTCACCGACCCGACGGAGCGCCAGGATGAGGGGTTCGACCAGGGCGGTTCCGAGGACGACGTAGCGCACGGCATCCTCGATCGAGGTCTGCGGGGTGGCCGCGAGCTCGGCCTCGGCGAGGGCGCCGAGGTGTTCCACGTAGGCGTCCATGACGTCGTCGGGGACGACGAACCCGGCGCGGTCGAGGGCGGCGAGGGCGTGCGCGACAGCGGCGATCTGGTCGGGGGCGCAGGCGTCGGGGGTCCCGCCCATCCGCTCGAGGATCGCATGGGCGGCGGTGAGGTCGATGTCCGCCGAGACCTCGGGGGTGACGGCTGCGTTGGCGGCGCCCAGCAGGTCGTAGGGGTTCTCGGGCGGTTCCTCGAGGACGCCGACGACCTTGCGCACCCCGGCGATGCCGACTCCCGCGTCGACGAGCGCCCGGATGACGCCGAGGCGTTGCACGTGCGTCTCGGTGTACGCGGCCTGCGTGGGTGAGGACCGCTGGCCTTCGGGGAGCAGTTTCTCGCGCAGGTAGTACTTGATGGTGGCGACGGGGACGCCGCTGCGCGTGGACAGTTCCGAGATCCGCACGTCTCCCCCTTGACTCGATAGCGATACTATCCAACATTGGATAGTGTCACTATCCAGAAAGGACATGCCATGGCATCCCTCATTCCGGGTCGCATGACCCACCGATGGAACGGCGAACTCGTCGTGTTCCACATCGGCATGACCGTCAACCAGTGGTGGCGTCCCGACCTGTGGATGCCGGTCTTCGGCGACATGCCCAAGATGCTGCGCGAGCTGAGCATGGACGCCGACTCCGGCCTGCTCGGCTACACGATGCTCGTGGGAGCCCGCGGACCGTACCTCGTGCAGTACTGGTCCTCGCTCGACAAGCTGTACGCCTACGCCGCCGCTCCCGACCAGGAGCACCGCCCCGCCTGGACGCGCTTCAACCGTCGCGCCCGCACGGCGCCGAAGGCGGTCGGCATCTGGCACGAGACGTATCTGGTCGACCGTGCCGAATCGATCTACGTCGGCACCCCGGCGATGGGACTGCCCCGCGCCACCGAGATCGTCCCGATCGCCTCGCGCCACGATCGCGCCCGCGCGCGGGTCGCCGACGGCGCCACGCGGGGATCCGAGCCCGCTCCCCCGACGGCCGCATGACCGCCAGACTGGGACCATGACCGAGATCCTCGTCTCCGCCGCCGCCCTGCGCACCGCCCTCGACGACGGGGCCTTCGCCGACGGCGGACCCGTCCGCGTGCTCGACGTGCGGTGGCGGCTCGACCGTCCCGACGGCCTGCCCGCGTACCGCGCGGGACACATCCCCGGCGCGCAGTACGTCGACCTCGACCACGACCTCGCCGCCCACGGCGCACCGACCGAGGGACGGCATCCCCTCCCCCCGATCGAGACGCTGCAGTCCGCCGCCCGCCGCTGGGGCATCGACCCCGGGGACACGGTCGTCGTCTACGACGACCTGAAGAACCTCTCGAGCGCCCGGGCCTGGTGGCTGCTGCGTCATGCCGGGGTGGCCGACGTCCGGCTGCTCGACGGGTCGCTGCGGGCCTGGACCGACGCGGGGTTCACCCTCGAGCACGGGGATGCCGAGACCCCCGCGCCCGGCTCGGTCGAGCTGACCTACGGGTCGCTGCCCGCGCTCGAACTCGACGCCGTCGCGGGGTTCGCCGAGTCGGGACTGCTGCTCGACGCCCGCGCCGGCGAGCGCTACCGCGGCGAGATCGAACCCATCGACCCGCGCGCGGGTCACATCCCCGGCGCGGTGAGCGCACCGACCACCGAGAACGTGGACGAGGACGGTCGCTTCCGCTCGCCCGACGAGCTGCGCGCGCGCTTCCGCCTGCTCGGCGCCGAGGACGGGATGGACGTGGGCGTCTACTGCGGCTCGGGCGTGACCGCGGCGCACCAGGCGGTCGCGCTCACCCTGGCCGGTTTCGAGCCCCGTGTCTTCGCGGGTTCGTGGAGTCAGTGGTCGAATCACCCCGACCTTCCCGTGGCGACCGGCCCCGACCCGCGCTGAGTCTCAGGCCCAGAGATCGCCGACCGGGATCTCGCGGCCCAGCACGTTCTGCGCGGCCCGATGGCCCGACAGCATCGCGCCGGGAACGGTCGCGGGGTCATCGCCCCAGGTCGCCTCGCCCGCGAGGTGCAGCACGCCGTCGATGGGCTCGGCGAGGACGTCGTGGTCTGCGCCGACCGACCCCGGCAGCATGTACGCGTAGGAGCCGCGCGAGAACGGGTCGTCCTGCCAGCGCGTCACGACGGCGCTCGTGGGGGCGGGCACCGCGTCGCCGTACAGCCGGCGCAATTGCGCGAGGGTGGATGCCACGATCTCGTCGTCGCTCCAGGTACGCGTGGCCACGGCGGCGGGTCCGGCGGCGAAGGTCAGCAGGGCCGGCTCGTCGTGCAGGCGGCCGAGGTCGTACCAGGAGTGCCACCACTCGCCCTCGTCGCCGAGCTGACGGATGCCGTAGACCCCGGCATCCCAGAACCGTTCCGCGAAGCGCAGCACGACCTTCTCGAACGCGTTCATGCGCAACAGGCTCAGCGCCCGGCTGTGAGTCTCGGGCAGAGCCGGTTCGAAGACCACGTCGCCGGCGTGCAGGACGCCGACGGGGACCGTGACCACGACGTCGGCGGCGGCGAAGACGCCCCGGTCCGTGTCGACCTCGACGCCGCCCGAGGTCCGACGGACGCGAGTGACCCGGTGCTCGCGCCGCACGTCGAGGCCCTCGGCGAAGCGGGTGGCGAGCTCGTCGTACCCGTTCGGGAAGACGACCTCGTCGCCGTTGACCGTGTCGTCGTCGAGGCCGTGGGCGCCCAGGCCGTCCATGCCGATGCCGTACTGCTCCTGGGCGCGGCGGTCGTTGTACTCGCGCACCCGTTCGGCGCGTTCGGCACCCCACCCCTGCTCGGCGAGGACCTGTTCGACGACTTCGCCGTACGTGGCATCGGGCCCCGATCGCGCGATCACGTCGACGAGCGCGGCGTTGACCGTGCGGATGTCGTCGGCGTAGCCGCGGACCGCGGCCTCGTCGAGCCGCTCGCCCGCGGCGTCGAAATACGTCAGGGGACGGGAGTCCGGCTGGTACCCGCCGACGGTGAACTCCACCATCGGCATGCCGAAGGCGCGCGCCGCCTCGGCGACCGGGCTGTCGTCGATGCCGTGGATCCACGACGCGCCGCGGTCCGTGACGTGACCGCCCGTGCGGTCGGTGAAGACACGTCCGCCGACGCGGTCGCGAGCTTCGAGCACGATCACGCGTCGACCCGCGCGGGCGATCAGTCGCGCGGCGGCGAGTCCCGCGACCCCGGCTCCGACGACGATCGTGTCGGCGCGGGCGGCGGCGGCGCGGTCGGCTGTGTCGGCGGTGCCGGCGGTGCTGTCGTCGGCGGTGCCGGGGGTGTCGGTGCCGGGGGTGTCGGGCGTGCTCATGTCTGCTCCCGCGTGCTCGTGGTCGTGCGACGCTAACGCGAGCGCGGGGTGCGCGGCATCCACCGATCTGGCGCGCGCGACCCCCGTGACTGGCCGCGGTGTACAGCCGTCAGGCGAGGGGCGCCTCTTCGTCGCGTCGCACCGGGGTGATGCCCTTGCGTCCGTACCGCAGCCAGAAGAACAGATAGCACAGGCCCACGAACGGGATGCCGAAGTACAGCGCCGGCGCCTGATTGGGATCGAACGCGATCGCCACGATCGATGCCGTCAGCAGCACGAACGCCAGGATCGGCACCAGGGGGTAGAACGGGGTGCGGAAGGCGAGGGCCGCGGGATCGCCCCCGTCGCGGACGTACGCGCGCCGGTGGAAGAACTGCGCCGCGACGATCGACATCCACACCGCGACGGCGGCGAAACCGGCGATCGACACCAGCACGAGGTACACCGTCTCGGCCGCGATGACGCTCGAGATCAGCGAGACCAGGCCGATCGCCAGGCTCACCAGCAGAGCGATCATCGGGATGCCGCGGCGCGTGAGGCGCGTGAACGCCTTGGGCGCGTACCCCTCTTCGGCGAGCGAGAACAGCATCCGGGCGCACGAGTAGAGGCCGCTGTTGCCGACCGAGAGGAGCGCGGTGATCACGACGAAGTTCATGATGTCGGCGGCGTAGGGCACGCCGACGTACTCGAAGACATCGACGAACGGGCTCGACGACAGCCCCGCCTGCTCATAGGGCAGCAGGGCCGCGATGACGATGATCGAGCCCACGAAGAGCACCAGCAGACGCAGCACCGTGGAGCGCAGCGCGCGCGGGATGTTGCGGGCCGGGTCCTTCGTCTCACCCGCGGCCACCCCGACCAGCTCGGCGCCGCTGAAGGCGTAGAACACCGCGAGCGAGGTGATGAGCACACCGCCCAGGCCGGCCGGGAGCAGGCCGTCCGAGGTGACGAAGTTGCTCAGGCCGACCGCCGCGTGAGGCTCGGACGACAGCGGCGTGAAACCGAAGATCGCCATCGTCCCGAGCACGATGAGCGCCACGATCGCGACGACCTTGATGAGGGCGAACCAGAACTCGGTCTCGCCGAAGACGCGCGCCGAGATCGCATTGAGGGTGAACAGCACACCCGCGAACACGATGCACCACACCCAGACGTCGACGGTCGGGAACCATCGCTGCATTAGGATGCCGGATGCCGTGAACTCCGAACCGAGGGCGACCACCCAGCACAACCAGTACAGCCAGGCGGTGGCGAAACCGGTCGCCGGCCCCATCGTGCGCGCGGCGTAGATGTGGATGGATCCCGAGACGGGATAGACCACCGCGAGTTCTCCGAGGCACACCATGACGAGCCACACGACGAACGCGCCCAGCAGGTACGCCAGCACGGCGCCCAGTGGTCCCGCCTGGTTGATCGTGTACCCCGAGCTGAGGAACAATCCCGATCCGATGACGCCGCCCAGGGCGATCATCACGAGGTGTCGCGCCTCCATGGCACGGCGCAGGCGGCGGGGGCCGCCCTCGCTCGCGGGGACGTCGACGGACGAATCGGTGGGACGACTCATGGGGAAACTCGCAATCGTGATCGAGCCCGGAGCCGAAGAGGCGTCCGGGCGACGCAGGTCACAGTAGTTCATGACGGCCGGGTCGATGCGCTCACTACGCTGATCGAGCCGGGTGACGCGCACGCTCACCTCGGATGAGGTGCCGGGCCGGACCGGCGCGAGAGGGGACCGGGATGCCAGCAGCAGACGACGCGAAGACGGCCGAGCAGGCGGGCGGAACCGTCGGCGGCGGGGCCGGTCGTCCGGAGCGCGGCGTCGAGCGGAGCCTGGGGCCGTCGAGCCTGGCGGTGCACGGCGGTGTCCGGCTCGACAGCACCCGCGCGTTGAAGACGCCACTGGTGATGTCGAACTCTTTCGCGCTGCCCGACGATCCGAGCGAGATCAGCTGGTCGGCCACCGCGCCGAACCTCTACACCCGCAACTCCGGCCTCAACCAAGTTGTCCTCGAACGCAAACTCGCCGCCCTCGAGCACGGCGAGGACGCCGTCGTCCTCGCGTCCGGTGTCGCCGCCCTGCACGCCGTGTTCTTCACGCACGTGCGCGCCGGGGATCACGTCATCGTCAGCGACGTCGTGTACGAGGCCACGTGGCGGCTGTGGACCGAATTGCTGCCCCGGCGCTACGGCATCCAGGCCACCTTCGTCGATGTCTCGGATGCGGATGCCGTTCGCGCGGCGCTGCGTCCCGAGACGGTGCTCGTGTGCGTCGAGGCGATCGCCAACCCGACGACGAAGGTCGCCGACATCGCCCTTCTCGCCGAGATCGCCCACGCCGCCGGTGCGGTGCTGATGGTGGACTCGACGTTCACGCCGCCGCCGTTCTACCGTCCGCTCGAGGACGGCGTCGACCTCGTCGTGCACTCGCTGACGAAGTACATCAACGGCCACGGCGACGCCATGGGCGGAGCGGTCGTGGGGCGCAGCGAGCTCATCGAGCCGATCAAGGCCGACGCGATGGTCGACGTCGGCGGGATCGTCTCGCCCTTCAACGCCTGGATGATCCAGCGCGGATCGGTCACGCTGCCGCTGCGGCTGCGTCAGCATTTCGCATCGGCGCAGCGGATCGCGGAGTTCCTCGAGGCGGACCGGAGAGTCGCCTTCGTCGCGTATCCGGGTCTGGAGTCCCATCCCGGCCACGAGGTCGCCCGGCGCCAATTCGGCGGCCGCGCGTACGGCGGCATGATGGCGTTCGCCGTCGAGGGCGATCCCGACGCGCAGAACCGTTTCGTGGCGCAGCTGCGACTCATAACGTCGGGTTTCTCGCTCGGCCACGACGACAGTCTGATCGTGCACACCGCGGCGGACGGTCCGCGCACGGCGACGTATCCCGAGCCGTTCCGCCGCTACGGGCACCTGCGCCTGTCGGTGGGGCTGGAGGATGCCGAGGACCTGCTCGCCGACCTGGAGGCGGCGTTGGACGCGACGTTCCCCACCGGAGGCTGAGCGGGTTCAGCCCTCTGGGAAGAGCTCGGCGAGCGTGCGGGGGACGCCCTGGTCGATGTTCGACGGGGCGCGGTGACGCGCGCGGGCGAGGACGTCGGGATGCGCGTTCTGCATCGCGTACGACCAGTGGGCGGCATCCATCATCTCGAGATCGTTCAGGTAGTCGCCGAAGGCGGCGGTCTGCCCCGGGGCGACCTGCAGTGCCTCTTGCAGAGCGCGAAGGGCGGTCCCCTTGTCGACGCCGGGGTTCATGATGTCGACCCAGTGCCGCGCCGACACGACGACGCGGTGCGTCGCGGCGATGTCGTCGAGGGCGCGTCCCACGCTCTCTTCGGCGAGCGCGTAGTCGTAGACGGCGATCTTGAGCACGTCGTCGTCGACGGCGAGCAGGTCGTCGACCGCCTCGAGGGCGGCGTAGTAGGTGGCGGCGTGGGCCGTGAAGTCCTCGTCGGTGCGTTCGATGTACGCCGAACGCTTGCCGCAGAGGACCACGCCGAGGTCGTAGCCGGCGGCGGAGAGGTCGCGCAGGTGGCGGATCGCGCGTTCGACGACGTCTCGCTCCAGGGCGAACGCGGCGACCTCGACACCCTCGTGGACGACGTACGCACCGTTCTCGGCGATGAACGACATGTCGTTCGACGCGTCTCCGAACGCCTGGCGCAGGGTGGCCAGCTGGCGTCCGGACGCCGGCACGAAGGCCACGTCTCGCGCGGCGAGGCGCGGCAGGACATCCCAGAGGGATGCCGGGATCCGGCCGTCGCCGTCGAGGAGCGTGCCGTCCATGTCGACGGCGACGAGGCGGATGTCGTGAGGCATGCGACCATCCTCGCAGGCGCCGCGGCGCGGGGCGGACGGGGCGGGGTGAGGG
>NZ_QAJB01000064.1:0-1232 GCF_003061325.1 Microbacterium sp. HMWF026 | reverse complement strand
GGGTGATCGTGGGCGCGGTCGTCGTGGTGGCGGTGCTCATCTGGGGGCGCCCCCGCCTCACCCCCCGCGCCGCTCCCGCCGTGCACTCCCTGTTCGGAGACGACGACGCCCGCTCCGCCGACGAGCTGCGAGCGGATGCCGCCGAGGCCGCGGCCCGCGGGGACTGGGACGACGCGATCGTCCTGCGCTTCCGCGCCTTCGCGCGCGGGCTCGCCGAGCGCGGCATCGTCGACCCGCCCCCGGGCGCGACCGTCCGGGCGTTCGCGCGAGCGGCGAGCGCGGCGCTGCCACCCCTCGCCGACGCCCTCGACACGGCCGCCGAGACCTTCGACGACGTCCGGTACCTGCGTCGTCCCGGAACGGCCGAGAGCTACCGCGTCGTGGCCGATCTCGACGACGCAGCGGTGCGCGCGCGACCGGCGGTCCCCGCGTGAGCGCGGTGGCCACCGTCGCTCCGCGCGCCCGCACCCGCGGCGCGCTGGGGTGGATCGCCCTGGTCGCGGGGCTGTTGCTGGTCTCGCTGATCGGCGGCCTCTTCGTCTACGGCGGCTACGCGCAGCGCGGCATCCTGGATCCGGAATCCGCCGGTCCCGACGGCACGCGGGCGGTCGTCCGCGTCCTCGAGCAGCAGGGCGTGCGGGTGAGCGTCGCCCGCGATCGCGGCGCCGCGGAACGCGCCCTCGGCGCCGGCGACGCGACGCTGGTCGTGCCCGATGCGCCGATGCTGTCCGACGACGGTCTGCGCGACCTCTCCGACCGCGCGCGCCACGTCGTGCTGATCGACCCGCGAACGCGCTCGCTCGATGTACTGCTGAACGGTTCGTCCCTGGGGGACTTCGCCCCCGACATCGCGGTCGACGCCGCGTGCGACGTGCCGGCGGCCGCGAACGCGCGGACCGCACGCGTCGGTTCGCTCTTCGTGCCCGGCGACGGCGTCCGGGCGTGCTTCGGCTCCGACGGGGGCTACGGACTGCTCACCACCGCCGAAGACGGCCGTTCGGTCACCGCGGTCGACGGCCTCGCGACGCTGACCAACGCCATGCTCCCGCTCGACGGGAACGCCGCCCTCGCGCTGGGCGTGCTCGGGCAGAGCGAACGACTCGTCTGGTACGTCCCCTCGCCCGCCGACGCCGACCCCGGCACCGCCCCGCCGACGCTGTCCGACCTGACCCCGCCGTGGGTGACGCCCGCGATCGTCCTGCTGCTGCTCGCGGCCCTCGTCGCGGCCGTGT
>NZ_QAJB01000063.1:0-1379 GCF_003061325.1 Microbacterium sp. HMWF026 | reverse complement strand
CCCGGCGGGGGGCCCGCACGGAGGGTGCCGTGCCGGCGCCGCCGACGCGCGAGATCACGCGATCCGCGCGAAAGCACACCCCCTTGCGTGTGACCTCGCCCACATCACGTGATCTCGCGCGCGGCACCCCGCCCTGGTCCGACGAACACCCCGGTGCACGACAGCGGGCCGGGGCGCGAACGCCCGGCCCGCTGAACGGACCGCGTCAGACCAGGCGCTTCTTGGGCGAGACCTCGTAGGTGTTCTCGGCGTCGGCGAACACCGCGTCGCCCAGCGCCGTGTCGATCGCGGCGAGCGCCTCGGCATCCAGGGTCACCCCGGAGGCCTTCACGGTGTCGTGCAGCTGCTCGGGACGCGAAGCCCCCACGAGCGCCGCGGCGACGTTGGGGTTCTGCAGCACCCAGGCGATCGCGAGCTGGGGCATGGTGAGCCCGGCCCCGTCGGCGATGGGCTTGAGCCGCTGGACGGCCTCGAGCGTGTCGTCGTTCAGGAAGCGCTTGATGAAGTTGGCGCCGCTCTTCTCGTCGGTGGCGCGCGAGCCCTCGGGCACGGGCTGGCCGGGCAGGTACTTGCCGCTGAGCACGCCCTGCGCCATGGGCGACCAGACGATCTGCGAGATACCCAGCTCTTCGCTGGTGGGCACGACCTTGCCCTCGATGACGCGCCACAGCATCGAGTACTGCGGCTGGTTCGAGATGAGCTGGATGCCGAGCTGCTTCGCGAGCGCGTGTCCGTCGCGCAGCTGCTCGGCGGTCCACTCGGAGACGCCGATGTACAGCGCCTTGCCCTGGCGGACGATGTCGGCGAACGCCTGGAACGTCTCTTCGAGGGGAGTCTCGTAGTCGAAGCGGTGCGCCTGGTAGAGGTCGACGTAGTCGGTGCCGAGACGCTTCAGCGAACCGTTGATGGAGTCCATGATGTGCTTGCGGCTGAGTCCGGTGTCGTTGGGGCCGCCGGGACCGGTCGGGAAGTACACCTTCGTGAAGATCTCGAGCGACTCGCGACGCTGACCCTCGAGGGCCTTGCCGAGCACGGTCTCGGCCGCCGTGTTCGCGTACGTGTCGGCCGTGTCGAACGTCGTGATGCCCGCGTCGAGCGCGGCGTGCACGGTGGCGACGGCCGCGTCGTCGCCGACCTGCGAGCCGTGGGTCACCCAGTTGCCGAGGGTGATCTCGGAGATCTTGAATCCACTGTTGCCGAGGTAGCGATATCCAACCATCCCTCCACGCTAGTCCCGCCCTCCGACACCGGGGCCGCGGCATCCCTCGCCCCCCTCGATAAACGCCATCCGTGTCGAGAAACACGCAGAGGACGCGTTTCTCGACACCGGGAGCGTTTATCGAGCGGTGGGACGGGCCGGGCGGGGCGCGGGACGGGTG
>NZ_QAJB01000062.1:0-2094 GCF_003061325.1 Microbacterium sp. HMWF026 | reverse complement strand
GGCTGGGCGGGGTCGAGCGGGGTGATCTCGACGAACGCGGCGAGTGGGCGCCCCAGGGCCTCGGCGTCGAGGATCGGACGGTATCCCTGCACGATTCCGCGCGCCTCGAGGCGACGCAGGCGGGATTGCACGGCCGAGACCGACAGCCCCACCCGTTCGGACAGGTGGGACAGCGTCGCGCGCGCGTCGAGCGAGATCTCGCGCACGATGGCGGCGTCCACGGCGTCGTCGAGGCGCGGCGGAACAGCGGAGGCCTCGGTCATGCGCTCGACAGTAGCAGGCGGCCGCCGGACGACACTAGCGGACTCCGTAAGTTTTCCGTTAGCATCGCTACTCGGCAGGAATATTTACAGCCCTGATCGGAGGATGCCATGACCACCGCGACGACCATCCGCGCCACCCGTGATCTGCTCGACGGCCGCGGCGCCGACGAGGCCGAGCTCACCCCCGCCTGGGCCCAGCTCAAGGCCGCCGCCACCGCCCTCCAGCCCCTCCAGGCCAAGGACGGCTCGATCGACGACACCGCCGCGGCCGCCGGCCCCATCGCCGACATCATCGAGGCCATCGGCGCCCTCGCTCCGCTCTTCCCCCACGACGCGGCATACCTCACCGCGTCGATCGCCGACTTCCGTCGTTGGAGCGCCGAGGGCCTGGGCGTTCCCGACTTCCTCGACTCGCTGGTCGCCTTCCAGCCGCAGGAGCACCGGGTCGACGGCATCCGTCACCTCGTCGTGTTCCCCATGTACACGCAGAACGGCTCGAGCGAGCGGCACGTCGAGGCCGTGCTGGTCGAGGCGATCTGGCCCGAGTTCATCGCCCGCCTCGAGACCGAGTACACCAACCGACTGTTCGTCTCGCTGCGCCTGATCGACTTCACCTCGGGCTACGACACCAACTCCGCGGTGCTGTTCCCCGAGACCGTCGCGATGCGCGAGATCCCCACCTTCACGTGGGGTGCGATCTTCCAGGACCGCGAGGCCGCCCGCTACCGCCGCGTCACCGGGGCCGCCGCCGAGATCACCAAGCTCGAGCTGCCCGCCGCAGCCGCCCGCATGCTCGACGACCAGGCGCTGACCGAGCAGACGTTCGTGATGTGGGACCTCATCCACGACCGCACCCACATGCGCGGCGACCTGCCCTTCGATCCGTTCATGATCAAGCAGCGGATGCCGTTCTTCCTCTACTCGCTCGAGGAACTGCGCTGCGACCTGACGGCGTTCCGCGAGTGCGTGTCGCTGCAAGCGCGCCTGTCGGCGCGCGACGCCCTCGATGACGCCGAGCGCGAAATGCTCCAGCACGCCGAGCTCGTGCAGTACGCGGTGATCTTCGACCGCATCTTCCGCTTCGCCATCACGGGTTCGCGCGTGCGCAACTACGACGGCCTGGGCGGGCAGCTGCTGTTCGCGTGGCTGCACCAGCGCCGCGTCCTGCACTGGACCGACACCTCGCTCGCCTTCGACTGGGACGAGGTTCCCGCCGCGGTCGTCGCCCTGGCCGACGCGATCGACGAGCTCTACTGGCGCTCGATCGACCGCCCCAAGACGGCGCACTGGCTCGCCGCGTACGACCTGGTGCGCGCGGTCGTCACCCCGCACCCCGCCTCGGTGTGGGCGCGGGGCCTGCCGGACGAGGTTCTCGCGGGCCTGCCGAAGGGCTACACCGACGCGGTGCTGGACGACGAGTTCCCCCTGTCGATGTTCTTCGAAGCGCTCGAGAAGAAGATGCGCCCCGTGATCGCGTCGACCGCGGGGATCCGCGGGACGGACTGACACCGGACGCGGTGGAGCTCGGCCTCGAGAAAGGGCGCATATCGATGGATGCCGACACAGCGACCGGTGAGCTCGTGGGCGGCCGCCTCGTGCTCCTCGCCGGCGGGACCAGCGCGGCGGGACGGACGTGCGCCCGCGCGCTGGTCGACGCGGGCGCGCGCGTGGTGGTCGTCGGCTCCGACGCGGAGCGTCTCGCCGCCGTCCGATCGGCTCTGCCCGGCGTGGCCGTCGAGCGGAGCGATCTGACCGACGAGAGCGCCGTGATCGCGATGCGCGAGCGCGTGCACGCCGTCCACGGGACGGTCGACGGCGTGCTGCACCTCGT
>NZ_QAJB01000061.1:0-13189 GCF_003061325.1 Microbacterium sp. HMWF026 | reverse complement strand
ACCGTGCGCAGGGTGTCGGCGAGCGGCGCTCCGGTCTCGACGGCCACGGTCCAGATCGCGGCGACGTCCCTCCAGGCCGCGCCCGCCGCGCGGAGCGGGACGCCGACGTCCCCTCCGCGTCCGGCCGCCTCGGCCGCCGCGCGCAGGGTCTCGTCCCCCGTCTCGGCAAGGTGTGCCCAGGCCGTGGGCGCCGACGCCCCGGCCGAGAGCAGCACGGCCAGACGCAGGACCGTCTCGAGGGGGTCCGCTCCCACCTGTCGGCGCGTCACGACCACTCCCGGGGCTCGATACGCAGGCGGCCGTCCTGAACCACCGGACGCCCCCAACCCACCACCCGTCGACGGCCGTGTACGCGCTCCACGTGCACGATCGCGTCGATGGCGGACGCGCACTGCCGGGCCGTGGTCGCCGGGTCCATGCCCGCCAGGGCGCCCAGCGCCTCGAGTCGCGGCGCGACGTCGACCAGGCTCCGCGCGTGCAGCGTTCCGGCTCCTCCGTCGTGGCCGGTGTTGAGCGCCGCGAGCAACTCACGCACCTCGGGGCCGCGGCATTCGCCCACGACGAGGCGGTCGGGGCGCATGCGCAGCGCTTCGCGCACGAGCCGGGCGAGACTGACGCCACCGGCGCCCTCGAGGTTGGGCTGACGGGCCTCGAGGGCGACGTGGTGCGGGTGGCGCGGCCGGAGCTCGCACACCTCTTCTATGGTGACGATCCGTTCGTCGGCGGGTACCGCCGACAGCAGCGCCGTCAACAGGGTCGTCTTGCCGGCCCCGGTGGCCCCCGAGACGAGCACGTTCTCGCGGCGCTCGACGAGCGACTCGAGTCGCCGGCGCGCCGAAGCCGACAGCATGCCCGAACGCTCGAGCGCCACGAGGTCGAGGGCGTGGCGCCGCGGGATGCGCACCGAGATGCTCGTGCCGCGCACCGCGACGGGCGCCAGCACGGCGTGCACCCGGACGCCGTGGTCGAGACGGACGTCGACGCAGGGAGAGGCGTCGTCGAGGTGGCGCCCGCCGCGGGCGATGAGCCGCACGGCGAGGCGACGCACCTCGGCTTCGTCGGCGCTCCATGACGGCACGCGCTCGAGCCCCGCTCCCCGATCCACGAAGAGGCCGTCCTCGCCGTTGACCAGCAGGTCGGTGATGCGCGGGTCGTCCAGGAACGGCCGCAGGAAGCTCAGCGCCGCGTCGTCGTCGCCGGTGGGCGACGCGCTCGCGGCGGGGAGTCGCGGAGGGAGCGGGGAGGACATGCCCCGACGCTAGAGACGACGGGGCAGACCGCGCGGGACTCACGGTCGCTTCCGGGGAGAGAATCCCCGTGGACCCGGCTGGGGAGGAGGAGGCGGACCGCGATCCACCCCGGAAAGAAGAAGGGGCGGCATCCCTACAGTGGGGGGCGAGGGATGCCGCCACGCGCCGGAGAAAAATTGGGGGGCTCTCTCCGGCGCGAATGCCGAAAGCGATGTTCGGGCGATGAACAGACTACGCGGGGGGAGCGACCGAACCCAACTCATCGAACATATTCATCGCGATATATCACCTGTTTCCCACCCGGCGGATGCCAACTATCGGAGGTGGCCCCTGTCGGAGGCGGTCGCTAGCGTGACCGAGTGGAGACGCCGTGCACCGTCGCGGGCGTCCAGGAACGCGAAGGAGCGCCGCGATGAGCAGCCAGATCGACCACCTCCTCACCGAGACCCGCCGGTTCGCCCCGTCGGCCGCTTTCGCCGGCAACGCCGTCGCCGATCGCAGCCTGTACGAGCGCGCGGCCGCCGACCGCGAGGGCTTCTGGGCCGACCAGGCCCGGGAACTGCACTGGCACACACCGTTCACCACGGTGCTGGACTGGTCCAACCCGCCCTTCGCCGAGTGGTTCGCGGACGGCGAGCTGAACGTCGCCTACAAC
The DNA here is from genome assembly GCF_003061325.1 of Microbacterium sp. HMWF026. Taxonomy (NCBI): domain Bacteria; kingdom Bacillati; phylum Actinomycetota; class Actinomycetes; order Micrococcales; family Microbacteriaceae; genus Microbacterium; species Microbacterium sp. HMWF026. Next base: position 11,284 of record NZ_QAJB01000061.1, on the reverse strand, counting down.
TGCCTCGACCGCCACGTCGAGGCCGGCAACGGCGATCGCATCGCCCTGCGGTGGGAGGGCGAGCCGGGCGACCAGCGCAACGTGACTTATGCCGAGCTGACCGACGAGGTCAAGCGCCTCGCCAACGTGCTGACCGACCTCGGCGTCGAGAAGGGCGACCGCGTCGCCCTGTACCTGCCCATGATCCCCGAGGCAATCGCCTCGATGCTCGCGGTCGCGCGCATCGGCGCGGTGCACTCGGTCGTGTTCGGCGGCTTCTCGGCCGACAGCCTGCGCGCGCGGATCGACGACGCCGGAGCCAAGGTCGTCATCACCGCCGATGGCGGATGGCGCAAGGGCAAGGTCTCGCTGCTGAAGCCCGCGGTCGACCAGGCTCTCGCGGACCGCAACGGCTCCGGCATCCAGGAGACCGTCGAACACGTCCTCGTCCTCAAGCGCGGCGAGAACGACGTCGAGTGGACCGACGACCGCGACATCTGGTGGCACGACGTCGTGCCGCAGGCCTCGGCGGATCACGAGGCGCAGGCGTTCCCCGCCGAGACGCCGCTGTTCATCCTGTACACCTCGGGCACGACCGGAAAGCCCAAGGGCATCCTGCACACCTCGGGCGGTTACCTGACGCAGGCGGCGTTCACCAACCGCGTCGTGCACGACGTGCACCCCGAGACCGACGTCTACTGGTGCACCGCCGACATCGGCTGGATCACCGGTCACTCGTACGTGACATACGGCCCGCTCGCCAACGGTGTGACGCAGCTGCTTTACGAGGGGACCCCCGACACCCCGCACCCCGGCCGCTGGTGGGAGCTCATCCAGAACCACGGCGTGACCGTCTTCTACACGGCCCCCACCGCGATCCGCTCGTTCATGAAGATCGGTCGCGACGTGCCGCAGAGCTTCGACCTGTCGTCGCTGCGCCTGCTCGGCTCGGTGGGCGAGCCCATCAACCCCGAGGCCTGGGTCTGGTACCGCGAGATCATCGGCGCGGACGAGACCCCGATCGTCGACACGTGGTGGCAGACCGAGACCGGGGCGATCATGATCTCGGCCCTGCCGGGCGTCACCGAGACCAAGCCCGGCTCGGCCCAGGTGCCCGTGCCCGGGATCTCGATCGCCGTCGTCGACGACAGCGGCGAGCCGGTCGGCAACGGTTCCGGCGGGCTGCTGGTGGTGACCGAGCCGTGGCCGAGCATGCTGCGCGGCATCTGGGGCGACCCGGACCGCTACCGCGAGACCTACTGGGAGAAGTTCGCCGACAAGGGCTACTACTTCGCCGGTGACGGCGCCCGCCTCGACGACGACGGCGACGTCTGGCTGCTGGGCCGCGTCGACGACGTCATGAACGTCTCGGGCCACCGCCTGTCGACGGCCGAGATCGAGTCGGCCCTGGTCGGCCATGAGGGCGTCGCCGAGGCCGCGGTCGTGGGCGCGTCCGACGAGACGACCGGACAAGCGGTCGTGGCCTTCGTGATCATCAAGAGCCGCTACCTGAAGCAGAACCCCGTCGAGGGTCTGGGCGACGAACTGCGGCGGTGGGTGGGCGAGCAGATCGGTCCGATCGCGCGTCCCCGCGACGTCTACATCGTCGGCGAGCTGCCCAAGACCCGCTCGGGCAAGATCATGCGCCGGCTCCTGCGCGACGTCGCCGAGGGCCGCGAGGTCGGCGACACCACGACCCTCGCCGACACGGCCGTGATGAGCGTCATCAGCGCCCAGGTGAAGTGAGGACGGCAAGGGATGCCGAGACTCCCGGCATCCCTCCCCTCCCCCGTCTTCGTCGCGGGAGCCGGTGTCAGACCCCGATCCGCCCGCGGCGAAGGACCGAGCGCGTCTCGAGACGCGCGATGAGCATCGCCCCTCCGGCACGGACGGCCGGGAAGACGCCGGCGACCCAGATGACGGATGCCACGACGTCGCCCGCGTAGTGCACGCCGATGACGACGACCGACACCGACATCGCGGCCACGAGCAGCACGCCGCCCGCGACGGCGACGAGGCGCCATCGTGTGGCCCACAGCACGACGACCAGGGCGAGGGCGAACGATGCCGTGAACGCGACGTGGCCGCTCGGGAACGACGCGTCGGTCACCGATCCGATCACGGGGGCGACCGCGTGGGCGAGCCCCGGGCGCGGGCGGTCGACGACCAGCTTGGCCGCCTCGGCGGAACCCCACGTCACCGCCACCGTGCCGAGGAACAGCAGCGCGGTCCGCCATCGACGGGTCCCGAGGCCCACGCAGACGGTCGCGACGAGCATGATGCCCGCGGCCGGCAGCGGTTTGAGCGCCCGGTAAAAGCCCTCGGCGATCGGGGCGATGCCCGAACCGTGCAGGTGGTGCACCGCTCGCGACAGAGCGAGATCGATGGGCACGGCGCGCAGGACGAAGCCCAGGACGATGAGGGCGACGACGGTGGCGACGGCGGTCACGACCGCCGCCCGCAGGCGGGTCGGCGGGGCCGACAGCGGGTCGGTCCGGATCGCGGGCGCCGCCGCCTCTGAGGTGGTCATGCAGGCATGATCCTCCCGCGCACTTCTGAATCAGCCGAACGCCGCCGTGCCCACCGGCCCGCCTCCGCAGCGTCACGGGCAGGAAACGTGACGGACACCGGCGCTCGCTAGCGTGTGCTCAGCACATCCACGGGGCGGGGGCGGGGATCGGATGAGCAGGATGGCAGGGCACCTCATCGCGAGGGCACGACCGGCGGGCGCGTGGCGCCCGTGGCTGCTCGGCGCGCTCGCGACGGTCTTCGTGCTCGGCGGCACCGCGGCCGCGATCCGCGCGATCGACGAACCGAGCCTGGCCATCGCCGCGCTCATCCCCGCGCTGACCGTGTTCGCCATCGCGCTGTTCACGGTCCCCGTGCACTGGTTGCCCTCGCTCGCGATGGCGATCCTCGCGCTGTTCCCCACGCGACTCATCCCCGCCGAAGGACCCTTCAACGCCGTGCCGCCCCTGGCGATGATCATGGGCGTCTGGGTGGTCCGACGCCTGCTCGCACCCGGGGGGCGCGGGACGCTCCCGGCCGAGAAGCGCTCGGCGCTCGCGGCGCGGTACGCGGTGTACGCCACGGGCCTGCTCTTCGCGGTGTGGCTGGTCTGCTCGACCGCGCTCAACGGCTGGGACGAGACGTCGATCGGCTGGTCGGTGGCATTCGTCACCAGCGTGCTCGTGCCGCTGCTGGTCGTCGACGCGCGTCGCGAAGCCCACCTTCTGCGCGAGACGCTCCTCGTGGTCGGCGCCCTGTCGGGCCTGTACATCCTGGGTGAATCGATCCTGCGCTTCTCGCCGCTGTACGGCACCGCGTCGGGGGATCTCGTCTTCTCGGTCTACCGCGCGCGCGGGGCGTTCTCGCACCCGCTGTTCGCGGCCGCGTTCCTCACCGTCCCGGCCCTGCTCGGCCTCGGCACCTGGCTCACGCAGGGGCGCCGCTGGCCGCTGGTGGCCGGACTGATCGCCGCCGCCGGCGTCATGGGGACGGTGTCGCGCGGCCCGCTCGCCGCCGTCGCCGTCGCGGTGGGGCTCGGCATCCTGATCAGTCCGTTCTTCATCGGATGGGCGCACGCGAAGAGGTGGATGCAGCTGGTGGTCGTCGCGGCCGTCGGCGGCGTGGGCGCCCTGAACTTCGGGCCGCTCGTCGAGCGGGCCGACTCGATCGAATCGCGCATCTCGGCCGACGTGCGCGACCGCGCCGTCGACGTCGCCTTCCGCGCGTCCGATCTGTCGGGGTGGATCGGCACCGGGCCGGGGACCTCGGGCGAGACGAGTCGTCTGTTCGACACGATCATCATCGAGAACAGCATGCTGCAGCTGCTGATCAGCGTCGGCATCCCGGGACTGCTCTTCTTCCTCGCCTTCGCCGCGGCACTGGCCTGGCGCGCCACGATCACCGGCAACCTCGGCGCCCTGCTCGCCCTCGTCGCCTACCTCGTGGCCATCACCGGCTTCAACACCCTCGACGCGGTGCGCAGCATGCACGTCATCATCGGCGTCCTGGCCCTGCTCGCCGTGCACGGTGGCGAGCGCGCCGCGGTGCCGTTCGCCCCGACCGCCGCACGCACCGACCTGCGGGAACGGATCCCGGCGTGAGTGCGCCGCCGCGGAGCCTCGGGCGCACCGCCTCGCGCGGCGCCGCGACGACGATGGGCGCGCAGGGCGTCCGCATCGTCGTGCAGGTCACCGGCATCGTGCTGCTGGCCCGACTGCTCTCGCCCAGTGATTACGGTGTGACGGCGATGGTGCTGGCGATCGTGGGCGTCGGCGAGATCGTGCGCGACTTCGGCTTGTCCAGCGCCGCGATCCAGGCGAAGACCCTCTCGCACGGTCAGCGCTCGACGCTGTTCTGGATCAACGTGGGCATCGGGGCGCTGCTGAGCATCGCGTGCGCCGCCCTGGCGGTGCCGATCTCGGCGCTGTACGCCGACCCGCGCCTGGTGGCCGTGGCGATCGCCCTGGCACCCACCTTCCTGCTGAACGGCTTCTCGACGCAGTTCCGGGCGCACCTGAACCGCGACTTCCGGTTCGTGTCGCTGTCGTCCGTCGAGATCGGCGCGCAGATCACCGGTCTCGGCGTCGCGCTGGTGCTGGCCACCTGGGGGTGGGGGTACTGGGCGCTCGTGGTCCAGCAGGTCCTGCCGGTGCTGCTGATGGCGTTCGCGCTGCCCCTGGTGGCGGGCTGGTGGCCGGGGCTGCCCTCGCGCACCGAGTCCGTCCGCGGGCTGGTGTCGTTCGGAGGGCACCTGGTGGCATCCCAGGTCCTCGTCTACGCCAGTCGCAACATCGACTCCGTCATGATCGGCCGCCTGTTCGGACCGGCCTCGCTCGGTTTCTACAACCGCGCCTTCCAACTGATGGTGCTGCCGCTCAACCAGATCAACGCGCCCGCGTCGCGCGTCGCCCTGCCGACCCTCTCGCGGCTGCAGGACGATCCCGAACGGTACGCGCGCTTCCTCGCGGTGGGTCAGATCGTGCTGCTGAACATCGTCGCCGGGGTGCTGGCGTTCAGCGTCGCCCAGGCGCCCGCCCTCGTCGCCGTGGCGCTGGGCCCGCGGTGGGAACCGACCGTGCACCTGTTCCAGATCCTCGCGATCGCCGGGTTCTTCCAGGCGGCGGCCTACGCGACGTACTGGGTGTCGCTCTCGCTGGGGCTGACCAAGCGCTTCTTCTGGTACACGATCTCGACGCGGCCCGTGGTGATCGGCCTGATCGTCGCAGGATCCCTGTGGGGCGTCGAGGGCGTCGCGTGGGCGTACACGATCGGCAACGTGCTGGTCTGGCCCATCGGCATCGTGTGGATGACGCGCGGCACCTTCTTGCGCGGCGCTCCCCTGTTCTGGGCGGGCGCGCGCACCGTCGCCGTCTACGGCGTGGCCGCCGGGCTCTCGGCCGCGGTCACGGCGCTCTGGCCCGGCCTCGACGACATCGCCGATCTGGTGGTGGGGGCGATCGTCCTCGTCGCCGCCCTGGCCCTGACCACGGTCGTGCTGCCGGCCTATCGCCGCGACGTCCGCACGATCCTCGCGCTGCGCCAGCACCTGCGCCGGGCGCGGGGCACCCGCAACGCCGGAGAGGACACCCCGTGAAACTCGGATCGATCCGGCGGCGCCTGCGCCGCCTGCCCCGTCAGGTGCTCGACCGCAGCGGGCTGCCGACCCGGCGTTTCGCCGCGCTGCTGCGTTCGTCGGCGGGCCGACCCGGCGAGCGCGGTCACGTGCTCATCGCCCCGCCGGGCGCCGGCAACATCGGCGACCAGGCGATGGTGGAAGCCTTCGTCGCCGCGGCTGACCGCCCCGTGACGATCGTCACCCGCAACGACGACGATCTGGTGCTGCCCCCCGACCTCGTCGGGCGGGCGCGCATCGTCGCCCTCCCCCACCTCCTCTACGGCGACGACCACGGTCACCGCGGCGACGTGCGCGCCCTGGGCGCACTCCTCGGCGACGCGGCGACGGTGTCGATCATCGGCGCCGACATCATGGACGGCGTGTACTCGCTGCGCCCCTCGGTGCGCCGGTCGACGATCGCCGCGGTCGCGGCCGAGAGGGGCTTCGACACCTCGATCATCGGGTTCAGCTGGAACGGAGCCGCACCGCGACCGGCCCGCGACGCCCTGCGTCGCGCGGGGACCGCCGGGGCCCGCCTGCTGCTGCGCGACCCCGCCTCGGCGGCGCGGGTGCGCGACCTCGGCATCCCCGGTGTTGTCGAGACCGCCGACATCGTGTTCACCGACGACCGCCGCGCCGACCGCCTCCCCGCCGCGCTCGAGGGCCTCGAACCTCCGTACGCGCTCGTCAACGCCAGCGGACTGATCGCGCGCACCGTCGACCAGGGCGTGGAGTACGGCCCGGTCCTCGCTGAACTGCGGGCGCGCGGCATCCACGTCGTCCTTCTTCCGCACGTGCTGCGGCGCACCGCGGACGACCTGGCCGCCTGCCGGGGCGTCCTCGACGCGGTGCGGCGCGACGGGTGGGAGGACGGGGTGACGCTGGTGGAGACGATGCTCGGGCCGAGTGAAATCCGCCGTCTCGCCGCGTCGGCGTCGGTCGTGGTGACCGGGCGGATGCACCTGGCGGTGATGTCGCTGGCGCAGGGGGTGCCGGCGGTCACACTCGCCTCGCAGGGCAAGGTCGAGGGGCTCATGCGCCTGTTCGACTGGCCCGAACTGTGCGTGTCACCGCGCACGGGCATGGGGACCGGCATCCGCGATGTCGTGGTCTCGGCACTCGACGCTCACGACGCCGTCGATCGCGTGCGTCGCGGGGCGGACCGGGCGCGCGCACTCGCGCGCGCGAACACCGAACGCATCGGCGCGGGGGGCCGCGAGGATGCCGAGCGTTCGGACCGATTCTGGGGGGAACGGAATGGAACACACTCGACGGGCTAGCCTGTGGCTGCGCGACGACGTCGGCCGGCGGGACTGGATGGACGTGGTCAAAGGCGTGGCGATCATCATGATCGTCGCGTATCACGTGTCGCTCTTCTTGAACTCGCTGGGGATGGATGCCGCGGGCGTCGGCCGCGCGAGGATCGTGCTCGACCTGTTCCCGATGCCGGCGTTCTTCCTCATCTCGGGGTTGTTCCAGACGCGCATCCAGAGCTGGTCCTTCGCCGACCTGTGGAGGCGACGACTGCGGCAGTACCTCTACCTGTACGTGGTGTGGTCGCTGCTGCGGTTCGTGTTCTACCTGGTGGTGCCGAACGTGCGCGCGGACGGCGCGGGCACCGCGGCATCCGATCCGCTGGCGCTGCTGGGGATCCTGGTCTGGCCGATCAGCTCGTACTGGTTCATCTACGCGCTGTTCGTCTTCACGCTGGTGCTATGGGCGAGTCGGGTGCTGCCGGCGTGGGTCCTGGTCGCGGCGGCGCTGATCGCGTCGACGTTGATGTCGGCGGGGCTCATCGACACCGAGAACGTGGGGTGGAACCGCATGATCGAGTACTTCGTGTTCTTCGTCCTGGGGGCGACGTTCCAGCGACGCATCCACGCCGCGGTCGAGCGCACGACCCCGCTGGTCATCGTGGGGAGCATCGTGGCGTTCGCCGGGTTCGCGGCGTTCGCGACCTTCGTGCCCCGGGTCGCCGGCATCCCGGGGGTCGCCTTCATCGGTCAGGTGCTGGTGGTCGCCGCCGGGTTCACCCTCGCTACGCGGCTCGCCCGGGTGCGTCCGCTGGGGTGGCTGTCGTACATCGGGGTGCGCTCGCTCAACGTGTACCTGGTGCACATCTTCGTGATCGCCCTGCTGGCGATCGGCCTGTCGCACATCGCCGGGTGGCTCGACACCCTGCCCGGACGGGGTCTGCTCGTGATCGGCGCGATGACCGCGATCGTGACCGCCCTGTCCATCGTGATCACCCGCTACCTCACCCGGGTGTCGTGGTTGTTCGTCTATCCCTTCGGCCGTTCCGCGGGAGCGAGAACCGCCCGCGCGAACGCCCGGGAGTCGCGATGAGCGCCCCGCGGCTGCGGTGGCCCGACACCGCGCGCGGGGGCGCCATGATCCTCGTGGTGCTGGCCCACGCGCTGCAGCTGATGGGGGCTTACGGCTGGGACCTCGGCTGGCTCGCCACCGCCAACACCTTCCTCACCGCGATCCGGATGCCGCTGTTCTTCGTCATCTCGGGCATGCTCGCCGCGAGCGTCGTGCAGCGCCCCTGGGGCGAGGTGTGGTCGCGCCGCCTCTGGCTGCTGGTGTACGTCTACGTGCTGTGGTCGGCGGTCCGCGCGATCTGGTTCAGCTTCGTGCCCTGGCCGCTGGGCGACGTGCCGCCGTGGCTGGCGTTCCTGCTGCTGCCGGTGTGGCCGACGACGGGACTGTGGTTCCTGTTCGCCCTGATCGCCTACGTCGTGATCGCCCGGGCCACCCGCGCGTGGCCGACGTGGGCGGTGCTGGTCCCCGCGGCCGCGCTGTCGGTGGCGGCCGCGTACGACGTCGTGCCCACGGGCGGCAATCCGATCTGGCGCTCGATCGCGCTGTACCTGTTCTTCTTCGTGCTCGGGGTGCGCGCGACCACGCGGTGGAAGGGGCTGGCCGCCCGCACCCGCACCTGGTGGATCGTCCCGGCGCTGGTGATCGTGCCGGTCTCGTTCGCCCTCTTCACGATCGTGCCCTCGGCCGCCGCGGGCGTGGCCCGGGTCGCGCTCTCGGTGGTGTGCGTCGCGGCGTGCGTGGTCGTGGCCTCGGTGCTGGCGCGCTCGCGCGTGCTGTCAGCGCCGTTCGTCGCCGTGGGGCGCCGGACGCTCCCGGTGTACGTCCTTCACACGCTGCTCTTGGCCGCCGTGGTTCCGCTGATCCCCGTGGGGGCCGCTCCCGCGACGCTGATCGCGGCGGTGCTGTGCCTCGGGGCCGTGGCGGTGTGCCTGACCGTCGCAGTGCTGTTCGGTTCGGTCCCGGGCGTGTTCTCGCCGCCGAAACGGTCGCCGAGAGGGGCGAGCCAGATGGACTCCACGCGCGGGTAGACGGTCTCGGCCGCGAAGGTCTCGCGGAAGGACTCGTGGCCGTGCGCCGCCCGGCGCTCGCGATCGGCCTCGTCGCCCAGCGCGGCGGTGAGGGCGGCGACCAGCGCGTCCACGTCGCCCGGAGCGACCAGGTGCCCGCGTCCGCCGTCGAGGACGTCCGGGATGCCGCCGACCTCGGTCGAGACGACGCACACCCGACGAGCCAGCGCCTCGAGGATGAACATGGGCATGGCCTCGTCGCGAGAGGGCAGGACCGCGACGGCCGCGTTCTCGAGCAGCCCGAGCAGCTCGTCGTGCGGGACAGCGTCCAGGAAGACGGCCCCCGGCAGGGCGCGGTCGACGACGTCGGGCTCGCGGAGGGGCCCGGCTAGCAGCAGCGTCCAGTCGGGGAACATCGGGTGCACCCGGCGCCACGCGGCGTCGAGCACGTCGACGCCCTTGCGCCGCGACACCACTCCGCCGAACACGACGACGCGGTCGCGGGCCGTCGCGGGCCCCGACGGGACCGCGTTGGGGACGATGCTCACCCGCTCGTCGCCCACGGTGCGCGCGGCGATCGCCCGCGCGGACTCCGAGAGGGCGATCACGTGGGCGCAGGCGGACAGGACGTCGCGCACGCGTCGGGGGTGCCGCTCCTCGTAGACCTCGAACTCGCTGCCGTGCAGGTGGGCGATCACCGGGACGCCGAGCCGCGCGGCCAGTCGGGCCAGATGGCCCTCGCGCAGGAAGGATCCCCGCTCCGACAGGTGCGCCACGACGACCGCCGGATCCCCCGAGCGCGCGATCCGGCGCACGCGGCGCCGCGCGGCGAGGAACAGGCGCATCGCCGTCAGATGGTCGCCGGGGTTGCCGCGCGAGGCGATCACGTCGACGCGGCACCGCGCGAACGGCCACGCGAGATACGCGTTGACCACCTGCGTCATGCCCCCGGGGTGGTCCCCGTCGCGACCCAGGTGATGAACGGTCGGCAAATCGACCCCGGGACGGACGGCCGGCGACGTGCCCTCGCGGCGCAGCAGCGCGGCGAGCTCGGCGCGGACGACGTCGAGGCGCGCGCGGGCTCCGCTCAGCGCCGTCAGCGCCTCGTCGCGGCGCCCGGACAGGGCGACCAGACGGTCGCGGAGGGTGTCGGCATCCATCCCCGTGGTGTTGACGGCGATGTCGCGCAGACCGATCGTGTCGAAATGACGCGAGATCTTGTCGGCGTCGTCGAGCTGCAGACCGATCGGCATCGCGCCCTCGGTATAGGCGGCGATGATGACGTGCAGGCGGTCGCTCGCGGCGACGGCGGTACGGCGGTAGACGGCCCGCAGCCGCTCCTCCTGCGCGGCGTGGGCCCCCAGCGCGGGCCAGCCGACCACCTCGGCGTCAAGGTCGCGCGCCAGACGACGCGACCGCTCGTCGTCGACGCTCACCTGCGTGACGACGACCAGGCGGAGCCCGAGCTGCGCGGCCGCGCCGCGGACCGCGGCGATCCACGCGGGCTGCGGGTACGGCCGCGGGGCGACCTCGGTGTCGTCGCGCAGCGAGACGACGAACAGATCCCGGATGCCGGATCCCTCGGCCCGGGCGCTCTCGAGACCCTGCGCGTCGAGACCCTCGGAGAAGCCCAGGTCGGGCATGGCCGGCCCGAATCCGAGATAGGCCGCAGTGCGGTCGTCCCGCCACCGCGTGTAGGAGCTGAGGGCGTTCGAGGGCCACATCAGCGCGCGCGGCAGGGGTGCGAAATCGCGGGCGCCGGCACCGATGCGCGCGACCCGGCCCCCGCGCGCGCGCACGAGGGCCGCGGCGGGGAGCATCGCGAGGTGCTCCTTCATGCCGATGAGCGTCAGCTGCAGCTCTCCGGGCTTGTAGAGGCTGTCGGCCTCGCCGCGCGCGGCGTAGCCGACGAGCGCGCGGTACCAGGCGACGAACGAGCGGTAGACGACGTCCTCCGGCTGCAGCCCCAGCCCCTCGTCGTACCCCTCGGGCGAGTGCCCGACGTAGACGTGCAGACGACCGCTCTCGCGGGCCCAGTCCAGCAGCGGACGTCGCAGCAGGACGTCGCCGACGTTCTCGTACTGGCCCCGTCCGACGGCGAAGATCTCGCGGCGCGCGAGGTGCTCGACGGGCGGGAGGGGCGTGGTCTTCGGGGCGCTCATGCGGCTCGCTCACTCGAGAGGGTCAGGTCGTCGATGGTCGTCAGCGCCGCCGCGCGCTCGCAGATCTCGCGGGTCACGGCGGGGCCGGGCACGGCCGTGGCGATGCCGAGGGAGTTCACCAGGGCGGCGATCTGGTCCTGATGGTCGTCGACGTGCTCTCCGCGTGCGGCGTTGCGGATGGCCAGCAC
>NZ_QAJB01000060.1:0-16430 GCF_003061325.1 Microbacterium sp. HMWF026 | reverse complement strand
CCGTGACATCTACCTGCTGTCTGCCGAGCCCGGGACCCCCCGCCGCTCCGAGCCGCACCCCCGCGGCACGATCGAGCACGTCGTCCTGGTGTCGGGGCGCGGCCTCGTCGGGCCCGCGGACGCCCCGTTCGAACTCTCGCCCGGCGACTACCTGTCGTACGCGGGTGACGCCCCGCACGTCTTCGAGGCCCTGACCCCCGGCATGAGCGCCGTCTGCGTGGTCGAGTCGCGCTGAGCCACCGCCGACATCCCGCGATAAACGCCCATCGTGTCGAAACACGCCGCGTGTCCGCGTGTCTGGGCAGCATCGGCGTTTATCGAGGACGAGATGGGCGCGCCCGCTCCACGGCGCACCGCCCCGAGAAACGGCGAACGGCCCCGCACAGCGCGAGCTGGGCGGGGCCGTTCGACGGGACGCGACGTCAGGCGTTGGCATCCTGTCGCTTCAAGCGAGAGGCGGCGCGGCCGCGCTCGGTCGCGTCGAGCACGACCTTGCGGATGCGCACCTTCTCGGGCGTGACCTCGACGCATTCGTCGTCGCGCGCGAACTCGAGCGACTCCTCGAGCGTGAGCACGCGCGGGGGCGTCATCGACTCGAACGAGTCCGACGTCGACGAACGCATGTTCGTCAGCTTCTTCTCTTTGGTGATGTTGACGTCCATGTCGTCGGCGCGCGAGTTCTCGCCGATGACCATGCCCTCGTAGACCTCTTCGGTGGGCTGCACGAAGAAGCTCATGCGCTCCTGCAGGGCGATCATCGCGAAGGGCGTGACGACGCCCATACGGTCGGCGACGATCGAGCCGTTCTGACGCGTGGTGATCGAACCCGCCCAGTCGTCGTAGCCGTGCGAGATGGCGTTGGCGATGCCGGTGCCGCGCGTGATCGTGAGGAATTCGCTGCGGAAGCCGATCAGGCCGCGCGAGGGCACGACGAACTCCATGCGCACCCAGCCGGTGCCGTGGTTCGTCATGTTGTCCATGCGTCCCTTGCGGGCGGCCATGAGCTGCGTGATCGCGCCGAGGTGCTCTTCGGGGGCGTCGATGGTGAGGTGCTCGAAGGGCTCCTTGAGCTTGCCGTCCTCGCCGCGCTTGGTGACGACCTGGGGCTTGCCGACGGTGAGCTCGAAGCCCTCGCGGCGCATGTTCTCGACCAGGATCGCCAGGGCGAGCTCGCCGCGGCCCTGGACCTCCCACGCGTCGGGGCGTCCGATGTCGACGACCTTGAGCGAGACGTTACCGATCAGCTCGCGGTCGAGGCGGTCCTTGACCATGCGGGCGGTGAGCTTGTGGCCCTTGACCTTGCCCATGAGGGGCGAGGTGTTCGTGCCGATCGTCATCGAGATGGCCGGGTCGTCGACCGTGATCGCCTTGAGCGGGCGCACGTCCTCGGGGTCGGCGATGGTCTCGCCGATGGTGATGTCGGGGAAACCGGCGATGGCGACGATGTCACCGGGGCCGGCGTCCTCGGCGGGGTAGCGCTCGAGGGCACGGGTCTTGAGCAGTTCGGTGACGCGGGCGTTGCTGGTGGTGCCGTCGGCGCGCACCCAGGCCACGGTCTGGCCCTTCTTGAGCGTGCCGTTGAACACGCGCAGCAGCGCCAGGCGACCGAGGAACGGGGAGGAGTCGAGGTTGGTGACCCACGCCTGCAGCGGCGCCTCGTCGTCGTAGGCCGGGGCCGGCACGTGCTCGAGGATCGCGGCGAACAGCGGCTCGAGGTCGTCGTTGTCGGGCAGCGCGCCGTTGTCGGGACGGTTCAAGGATGCCGCGCCGGCACGACCCGAGGCGTAGACCACCGGCACGTCGAGCAGGGCGTCGACGTCGAGGTCGGGCACGTCGTCGACCAGGTCGGACGCCAGGCCCAGCAGCAGGTCGTGCGCCTCTTCTTCGACCTCGGCGATGCGGGCGTCGGGGCGGTCGGTCTTGTTGACCAGCAGGATGACGGGGAGCTTGGCCTCGAGAGCCTTGCGCAGCACGAAGCGCGTCTGGGGCAGCGGGCCCTCGGACGCGTCGACCAGCAGCACGACGCCGTCGACCATGGACAGACCGCGCTCGACCTCTCCACCGAAGTCGGCGTGACCGGGGGTGTCGATGACGTTGATCGTCACCGGGACCTCGGTGTGGATGCCGTTGTAGGTGATCGCCGTGTTCTTGGCGAGGATCGTGATGCCCTTCTCGCGCTCGAGGTCGTTCGAGTCCATCGCGCGCTCTTCGACGTGCGCGTGGTCGCCGAACGAGCCGGTCTGGCGGAGCATGGCGTCGACGAGGGTCGTCTTGCCGTGGTCGACGTGCGCGACGATCGCGACGTTTCGGAGGTCAGGACGAAGGGCGTGCGCCATGGAGGGTCTCCAGGAAATTTAGGGGTTGCGCCCGGAATCGGGCCACCCCAGTCTACCGGGCGCCCGCGACACTCCCGGCAGCGCACGTTCAGGAACGGCCACGGCGCACGAAAAGGGGCGGGATCCCGTAGGACCCCGCCCCCTCGAACGATGTCGGACTCAGCTGTTCTGGAAGCCGACGATCGTCCAGTCGACGGTCTCGAACTGGGTGGCGCCCCAGTTCACGAGACCCTGCTTGACGGCCCAGACGTTGGGCAGCGGGGCGATCGGGATGATCGGCACCGACTCCCACAGCACCTTGTCGATCTCCTGCGCGGTCTCGAGACGCGCGTCGGGGTCGAGCTCGTTGTTCGCCTGCTCCCACAGACCGTCCAGACGCTCATCGGCGATGCCGGTGAAGTTCTGCTCCGAGTCCACGGGCGTGAAGAGCGAACGGGTCGACGAGATCGGGTAGGCGGTGCCCACCCACGAGAAGGTCACCATCTCGAAGTCGCCGGGGATGATGTAGTCGCTGAAGTAGCCGCCCACGGGGACCGAGACGAGCTCGACGGGGATGCCGAACTCGCCGAGGTCGGCCTGGATCTGCTCGGCGCGCTGGACGTTGGTCGCGGTGTCGGCGGGGACCGTCACCGAGAACTTCAGCGGGGTGCCGTCCTTGACCCAGGAGTCGCCGTCCTTCGTGTAACCGGCGTCCTCGAGGTACTTCGCGCCCGCGTCGGTGTCGTAGGGCAGCGCACCGTCGGTGTAGCCGTCCTGTCCGGGCATGAAGATGTAGCTGCCCTGCGTGATCGCGGGGACGCCGACGGGCGAGTTCGCCGTGTTCGCGATCTGCTCGCGGTTGACGATGGATGCCACGGCCTTGCGGACGTTGACGTCGGCGAGCGGGCCGTCCGAGGCGCGCATCGTGATGTGCGTCCAGGTCAGGCCGTTCGACGCCTGGATCTGCGCACCCTGCACGCCCTGGGCGGTCTGGTAGAGGTCGGCGTTGGCCGAGATCTCGACGGCGTCGATCTCACCGTTGCTGAACGAGGAGCCCTGCTGGTCCTGGCTCACCGCGCGGTAGACGATGGTCTCGAGCTTGGGCGTCTCGCCCCACCAGTTGGGGTTGCGCTCCAGCGTCGCGACACCGGCGGTCGCGTCGATCGAGCGCACCTTGAAGGGGCCCGAGGACGGCACGGCCTGCGTCGTGTAACCGGTGTTGAACGTGGTCGGGTCGGCGGTGACGCTGGCCTTCAGCACGGGGCTGAGCAGCGACTGCCAGTCGGCGAACACGGACGAGAAGGTGATCTTCAGATCGAACTCGTCCTCGCCCTGCTCGACCGACGAGACCTGGTCCCAGCCGGTGGTCGAGGTGACGACGTAGTCGGGGTTCGAGCCGTTGTTGGCCTTCCACATCCCCTGGTAGTCGGCGACGGTGATGGGCGTGCCGTCCTCCCAGACGGCATCCGGGTTCAGCTTGACCTCGACGACCTGCGGGTCCTCGCTGACGAGCTCGGCGGACGAGGCGTAGTTCTCGTCCACGACGGGTTCACCCGACTCGTCGATCTTGATCGGACCGCCGCTCATCGTGGAGTAGATGTCGTTGGTGTCGCGCTCGTTGCCGTCGATCTGGTAGATGTTCCAGTTCACCGGCAGCGACGAAACGGCGAGCGTCAGCGTGCCGCCGTCCTGCACGCTCGAGGCGTCGGCGCGCACCCACGCGGTCGAGGGCAGCGCGTTCTGGTCGTCGGGGTTGGCCGACGGCGCCGCGGTGTTGCCGGGCGCGCACCCGGCGATCGCCAGGGCGGCGGCGCTCAGCAGCGCGAGCGCGCCGAGCCCCTTCGCTTTGCGGATCTGCATGTGATCAATCCTCTCGTTGGTGATCAGGGAGGGCCTTCGACGACGTGGTGCCGTCGACCGAAGACGTTCGGGGGGAACCGGCCGCCGCCGTCTCGAGGACGAGGTCGGACCGTTCGGCGTAGTGGCACGCCACCTCGGAGTGCGCCGACGGGCGCAGACCGGGGTCGTCGGAGTCGCACCGGCGCCGGTCGGCGTCGGGCAGCAGGCGGTACAGCGGGCAGCGCGTGCGGAAACGGCATCCCGAGATCTCCTGCGTCGGGCTCGGCAGGTCGCCGTCCAGCAGGATGCGGGTGCGCTGTCGCTCGATACGCGGATCGGGGATGGGCGCCGCCGAGATGAGGGCCTTGGTGTACGGATGCCGTGGGTCGTCGAACACCGCGTCGACCGGGCCCTGCTCGACGATGCGCCCGAGGTACATGACCGCGACGTCGTCGGCGATCTGGCGCACCACGGCGAGGTCGTGCGCGACGAAGAGGAACGACAGACCGAGGCGTTCCTTGAGGTCTTCGAGCAGGTTGATGACGCCCGCCTGGATCGACACGTCCAGCGCCGACACGGGCTCGTCGAGGACGACGACCGCGGGGTCGGTCGCCAGGGCGCGGGCGATGCCGATGCGCTGGCGCTGACCGCCCGAGAACTCGTGCGGGTAGCGGTCCGACATGTTCGGGTCGAGCCCGACGAGCTCGAGCAGCTCGGTCATCTTGCGGTCGCGCTCCGCGCGCGGGACGCCCTGCACCAGCAGCGGCTCGGTGATGACCTCGCCGACGGGAAGGCGCGGGTCGATCGCGCCCATCGGGTCCTGGAAGACGATCTGAATGCCTTTGCGCAGCGTCGCCTTGTCCTTGCGGCTGACGGTGGCCACGTCGGTGCCGTTGATGTGGATGCTGCCGCTCTGCGGGGCCACCATCTCCATGATCTCGAGGATCGTCGTGGTCTTTCCGCACCCCGACTCCCCCACCAGGCCCATCGTTCGCCCGGGCTGGATCGAGAACGAGATGCCGTCGACGGCGCGCACCGTGCCGATGCGCCGAGGGAACACCGCGCCCTTCATCAGCGGGAAATGCTTGACGAGGTCCTTCACCGCGACCGCGGGCGTGACGTCGGCGCGCAGCGGCGGGATCTCGCCCAGCGCCTCGGGGCGCGGGAAGATGTCGGGTCGGGCGAGGGAGCCCGAGGCGATCTCGTCGGCGCGGATGCAGGCCGAGACGTGGTCGGGGTCTCTGCCGTGCACGACCAGCTCGGGCTCGACGTCGTGGCAGGCGTCGATGGCGATCGGGCACCGCGCCGCGAAGGGGCAGCCCTTCGGCAGGTTCGCCAGGGACGGCGGGCGCCCCTCGAGCGGGACGAGCCGGTGCGAACCCGCGGTCTGCATGTTGGGCACCGAGCGCAGCAGCCCCACGGTGTACGGCATGTGCGGGTCGTGGAAGATCTCGTCGACGGAGCCGCGCTCGACCAGCTTGCCGGCGTACATCACGGCGACGCGGTCGGCGTGGCCGGCGACGACGCCGAGGTCGTGGGTGATCAGCACGACGGCCGCCCCCGTGACCTCGCGCGCCTTCTGCAGCACCTCGAGGATCTGCGCCTGGATCGTGACGTCGAGCGCGGTCGTCGGCTCGTCGGCGATGATGACGCGCGGGTCGTTGGCGATCGCCATGGCGATCATCGCGCGCTGGCGCATACCGCCCGAGAACTCGTGCGGGTACGCGCGGGCCCGGCGCTCGGCATCCGGGATGCCGACGAGCTTGAGCAGTTCGACGCTGCGGGCGTGCGCGGCCTGAGCGGACAGGGCGCGGTCGTGCAGGCGAAGACCCTCGGAGATCTGCTCCCCCACGGTGTAGACCGGGGTCAGCGCGGACAGCGGGTCCTGGAAGACCATCGCCAGCTCCGCGCCGCGGATCTTCGACAGCTGGGCGTCGTTCATCGTCAGCAGCGAACGGCCGTCGTAGACGATGTCACCCTCGACGCGGGCGTTCGAGGGCAGCAGCCCCATGACGGCGAGCGACGACACGCTCTTGCCCGAGCCGGACTCCCCCACGATGCCGAGGAACTCGCCCTCGTGCACGTCGTACGAGATGCCGCGGACCGCGCGGACGGCGTTGCCCTCGCGCTGCGGGAAGGTGACGCTGAGGTCGCGCACCGACAGCAGGGGCGCGCGTCCGGTCGAGGACAGCATGGTGGCGGAACGGGTGTCAGTCACGGTTCGCTCCCGAGGTGGGGTCGATGGCGTCGCGCAGGGCGTCGCCGATGAGGCTGATGGCCAGGAGCAGCACGATCAGCACGCCGGCCGGGTAGACGAACAGCCACGGGCGGGTGACGGCGGCCGAGGTGCCGGCGGCCAGCAGCGTGCCGAGCGAGACGTCGGGCGGCTGCACACCGAAGCCGAAGTAGCTCAGCGAGGTCTCGGCCATGATGGCCGCCACGATCCCGAGGGTCGCGTCGATGATGAGCAGCGAGGCGATGTTGGGGATGATGTGACGCCCGAGGATCTGGCGCGTCGGCATGCCCATGTAGCGGGCCGCGCGGACGAAGTCGCGGTTGCGCAGCGACCGGGTCTGGTTGCGCACGACCTGGGCCAGGATCATCCAGCTGAAGGCCGCCAGGAAGAACGTCAGCGCCAGCCACGACAGTCCGCGCGTCAGCGGGCTCAGCAACACGAGGATGAAGAACGACGGGATCACCAGCAGCAGGTGGATCAGCCAGCCGATGACGGCGTCGATCTTTCCGCCGAGGTACCCGGCGACCGAGCCGACCGCCGCGGCGATGAGCGTCGCGCCGATACCCGCGAGGGCACCGATGATGAGGGACTTCTGCAGACCCACGAGGGTCTGCGCGTAGATGTCCTGGCCGATGCCGTTGGTGCCGAACCAGTGCAGCTGGGTCGGACCGAGCCCCACGTTGAGGAAGTCGCGCTGGCTGGCGTCGTAGGGGTAGAGCAGCGGTCCGATGAAGGCCCACAGCACGATGAAGACGAGGATGCTCGCGCCCACCCAGAACCGGGGCATCTTGCGCAGACGCGCGCGGACGAGGGCTCCGCGCGACAGCGGCTTGCGCTCGCGGGTCACGGGGCTGGTCGCGACGAGCGTTCCGTCGAGGGCTTCTTCCTGCATGGTCATGTCAGCTCCTCACTCTCGGGTCGAGGGCTGCGTACAGCACTTCGGACAGGGTCGACGACAGCAGCACGAGCACCGCGACGAAGAGCGTCGAGCCCGCCACCGCGTTGATGTCCTGCTGGGTCACCGCGTTCAACTGGAACTGGCCCATGCCGCGCCACGAGAAGACGATCTCGAGCATCGTGGAACCGGCGATCAGGGTGCCGAAGCTGTACGCGAAGAAGGTCGACATCGGGATCAGGGCGATGCGCACGCCGTGGCGGAACAGCGCCTGGGTGCGCGGCAGGCCCTTGGCGCGGGCCGTGCGGATGTAGTCGGCGCCCAGCACGTCGAGCATCATGCTGCGCTGGTAGCGCGAGTACGAGGCCGCGCTGATCAGCACGAGCGCGAGGGTCGGCAGCAGCAGGTGGACGGCGCGGTCGGCGACCGTCGGCCAGAACCCCTCGATCCCGGCCGTGTACTCGCCCGTGAAGCGGATGACCTGATTGCCCACGGCGTTGTTGAAGCCGGTCGCCGCGATCATCAGCAGCACGCCGATGACGAACGTCGGCGTCGCGAAGACCAGGTACGAGGCGTAGGTGGTGACCTGATCGCTCGCGCGGTACTGGCGCACCGCACCCCACACGCCGATCAGCACGCCCACGACCGCGCCGATGAGCGAGCCGATCAGCAGCAGGCGCAGGCTGGTGCCGGCGCGGGCCGCGATCTCGGTGACGACGTCCTGTCCGCCGATGGTCGAGCCCAGCGAGAACTTCGTGAACAGGTTGACGAGCCAGTTCCACAGGCGCACGATGATCGGGACGTCGGGGTTGGCGCCGAGGTTGTTCAGGCTCGCGATGATCGAGTCCTCCGGCGGACGCGGGTTCATGCCGTAGAAGCGGTCCTGGGGACGCAGCAGAGCGCTGCCCAGCACGTACGCCAGGCACGTCGCCAGCAGGCTCAGGACGGCGTAGTTCAGGAACCGTCGCAGAACGTACAGCGTCATGACGTGCGGCAGCCCGTCCGGAACGTGTCGATGGTCTGCATCATGGTGGTCCTCTCGCCTTCGAGATCCCCGCTTATTCGTTCGCCTTGCTAAGGATCTTCAGCGACCCTACGTCGGCTTCTCGCGGAACGTGTGCCGGGGGAACACACTTTTCACGACCGTAACAAAGCTCTTACATGTCGCTTTGCTACGACGGTCCCCGCTGAGCGCAGCACTGCGCTTAACGAACACCGCCGGCGATGAACAAAGCGATAATAACCCAGACGATCAGAACCGCCAGGGAAATCACCGACGGAATGTCCCAGACACGCCGGACGCCGCCCGCGGCGTCGGCGGCGTCTCGCGCGGACTCCCACGCGTCCTGGATGACGACCAGGTCGCGGATGGCCGGAGGCTCCCGGTGTCCGCGCTCCTCGTCGCGCCGCAGCGAGGGCCGGCCGGGGCGACCCGCGACGGGCCCCCCGAACGCCTTGTACACGCGCGGTTCGTCGGTGCGCACCTCGAGCTGCCACCGCATGTCGATGTCGGTCACGCGGGCCCACGCGATCTCGGCGATCCGCAGGGGATTGTGGATGCGGATGCCGTGAGCGTCGATGCGCACGTGCGGCGCGAAGATCAGGGCGTAGACGCCCCACAGCGCCAAGAGCACCCACGGGGCGATCAGCAGCATCTCGCCGACGCCGGCGCGGAGCGCGGCATCCCCCAGGAGGACGGCCGCGAGGGCCGCGGCCAGGATCAGGCCGACGACCGAGGACGGGGCGCGGAACACCCGAGGGTGCTCCGCGCCCCGATAGCGCTCGTCGCGCGTCACGCGCCGCCCAGCTGCAGCGAGGCGCCGGGGATCGCGTCGAGCAGGCGACGGGTGTATTCCTGCGACGGCTGCGCGAAGATCTCGTCGACGGTTCCCTGCTCGACGAGCTTGCCGCGCTCCATGACGCAGACCAGGTCGGCTGCGACGCGTACGACGGCGAGGTCGTGCGTGATGAACAGGTACGTCAGGCCGAGCTCGGACTGCAGCTCCGCGAGCAGCTGCAGGATCTGCGCCTGCACGAGCACGTCGAGAGCCGAGACGGCCTCGTCGAGCACGAGGATGTCGGGCTTGAGCGCGAGCGCGCGCGCGATCGCGACACGCTGGCGCTGACCGCCGGACAGCTCGTTCGGATAGCGGGATGCCAGCTCCTGCGGCAGCGCCACCTGGTCGAGCAGCTCCTCGACGCGGGCGCGCCGCGAGGCGTTGTCGCCCACCTTGTGGATGTTCAACGGCTCGGCGATCAGGTTGCCGATGCTGCGCAGCGGATCGAGCGAGCCGTACGGGTCCTGGAACACCGGCTGCATGCGCCGGCGCAGGTTGAAGGTGTCCTTCGCGCTGAGCTTGCCGGTGTTCACGCCGTCGACCTCGATCGAGCCCGAGGTGGGCTCCTCGAGCTTGAGCACCATCTTGGCGATCGTCGACTTGCCCGAGCCCGACTCGCCGACGAGGGCGAGGGTCTTGCCGCGCGGGATCTCGAACGACACCCCGTCCACAGCGCGGAACTGCTCGCTGCGGAACCCGCCCTGGCGGATCTTGTACTCCTTGACCAGGTCGGTCACCTTGACGGTGGCCGGTGCATCGATGTCGGACTCGCGCAGGATGCCGCGGTCCTCGACCTTCGCCTGGATGCGCTGCGAGGCGATGGACGGTGCCGCCGCGACGAGCCGCTGGGTGTACGGGTGCTGCGGGTTCTCGAGGATCTCGCGGCTGGGTCCCGACTCCACGATCTCGCCCTGGTTCATCACCACGATGGTGTCGGCGCGCTCGGCGGCCAGGCCCAGGTCGTGGGTGATGAGCAGCACCGAGGTGCCCCGCTCCCGGGTGAGGGATGCCATGTGGTCCAGGATCACGCGCTGCACCGTCACGTCGAGGGCCGAGGTCGGCTCGTCGGCGATGAGCAGCTTCGGATCGGCGGCGAGGCCGATGCCGATGAGCGCGCGCTGGCGCATACCGCCCGAGAACTGGTGCGGGTACTGGTGGAGGCGGCGCTCGGCATCCGAGAGTCCGGCCTGCTTGAGCACCTCGATGGCGCGCTTCTCGACCTCTTTACGTCCGGTGGCGATGCCGTTCGCACGGATCGCCTCCTTGACCTGGAAGCCGATGCTCCACACCGGGTTGAGGTTGGACATGGGGTCCTGGGGGACGTAGCCGATGTCCTTGCCGCGCACCGACTCGAACTGCGTCGGCGTGAGGTCGGTCAGCTCGCGACCGTCGAGGGTGATGCTGCCCCCGGTCACGTGCCCGGTGCCGGGGAGCAGGCCGATCACCGCGGACGCGGTTGTCGACTTGCCCGAACCCGACTCGCCCACGATGGCCACGGTCTGGCCCGGGTAGACGTCGAGGCTCACACCGTGCAGGACCTGGCGGGAGCCGCCCTGGCCCTCGAAGGCGACCTTGAGGTCGCGCACGGACAGCAGAGGCGTCATGGTGGCGTCGCTCATCGGCGGGCCCTCGCTCTCGGGTCGATGGCGTCTCGGATGAGCTCGCCCAGCATGATGAACGCCAGCACGGTCACGGTCAAGGCCAGCGACGGCCAGATGAGCGCCGCCGGCGCGACGCGCAGCGACTGCTGCGCCTGGCTGATGTCGTTACCCCACGACATGGTGTCGCCGCCCAGGCCGACACCGAGGAACGACAGCGTCGCCTCGGCGACGATGGCGGCCGCGAGGCTGATCGTGGTGACCACGAGCAGGGGCGCGATGGCGTTCGGGATGACGTGGGTCAGCAGCGTCTTGAAGCGCGACTGGCCCAACGCCTGCGAGGCGGCGACGTAGTCGGCCTGGCGCACGCGCAGCACCTCGGCGCGCACGACGCGGGCCGTCGACGCCCACGCGAACCCGCCGATCGCGACGGCCAGGGTGAGGACGTTGCGGTACTGCGAGAACACGCTCATCACGACGATCGCCGCGAGGATGTAGGGGATCGAGAAGAAGATGTCGCCGACGCGCGAGATCACCGCGTCGAGCCATCCGCCGTAGAAGCCCGACAGCGAGCCCATGATGAGGCCGATGATCGTGCCGATGGCCGTGGCCAGCAGACCGACCGACAGCGAGGTGCGGGCTCCCCACACGATGCGCGAGAAGGTGTCGCAGCCCTGGAAGGTGAATCCGAGGATGTGGCCCGCGGTGGGACCGCCGTTGCTGTTGGACAGCTGGCAGTCGTTGTTCGGGGGGACCTGCGTGAACAGGGTCGGGAACGCGGCCATGAGGATGACGACCGCCATGACGGCCAGAGCGATCCAGAAAGTCGGTCGACGACGCAGGTCGCGCCACGCGTCGAGCCAGAGGTTGCTCTTGCGGGCGGCGACGCGGACGGCGTCGACCGAGATGGTCTCGGTCTTGATGGGGGCGACGTAGTGCGGCGCCGGGAAGTGACTACTTGACATAGCGGATCCTCGGGTCCAGGAGGCCGTACAGAAGGTCGACGACGAGGTTGACCAGCACGTAGATGATGACGAAGACGGTCACGAACGAGACGACCGTGGGGCCCTCGCCGCGGATGGTGGCCTGGTACAGGGTGTTGCCGACGCCGGGGATGTTGAAGATGCCCTCGGTCACGGTGGCACCGACCAGCAGCACACCGAAGTTGGTGGCGGAGTTGGTGATGACAGGGATGAGCGAGTTGCGCAGCACGTGCACGGGGATGACGCGACGGCGCGAGAGGCCCTTCGAGTAGGCCGTGCGGACCCAGTCCTGGTTGAGCGTGTCGATGACCGAACCGCGCATGAGGCGCATGCTCGTGGCGAAGAGGCTGAAGCCGAGCACGATGGCCGGCAGGATCAGATCGCCCCAGTTGTTCTGGGCGCCTACGGTCGGCCGGAACCACCCCAGTTGGACGGCGAGGAAGTACTGCGCGAGGAAGCACGCCACGAAGATGGGCAGCGCGACGAACAGCAGCGCCACGACGAGCGCGACGTTGTCGAACAGCTTGCCCTTGCGGATCGCCGAGATGGTGCCGATGACGATGGCGAGGACGAACTCGATCGCGAGGGCCATCACGGCCAGGCGCGCGGTGACGGGGAGCGTGCGCGCGAGCACCTCGTTGACGGACTGACCCGAGAAGGTCGTGCCTAGGTCGCCCTGGAAGATGCCGCCGAGGTAGAGGAAGTACTGGACGATGAAGGGCTGGTCCAGGTGGTACTGCGCCCGCAGGGCTTCGACGACCTGCGGCGCGGGGGTCTTGTCGCCGAAGAGACCCAGGATGGGGTCTCCGGGCATGGCGAAGACCATGAAGTAGATCAGCAGCGTGGCCCCGAAGAACACGGGGAGCACCTGCAGCAGACGTCTGAGGATGTAGCCGAGCATCCGCTCTCTTTTCGAACGTGGGAAACGCCTCATCGGACGTTTCGTGGGGGGCAGGGCCCGAAAGGACCCGTGCCGTTTTATCACACGACGTGATGAGGCCTGGCTGGCAGACCACGAGGCGGTGACGTTTCCGTCACCGCCTCGCGGCCAGAGATCGGAAGGGTTACTTCGTGATCTCGTAGTAGAGCGGAACCGAGTTCCAGCCGAACTGGACGTTGTTCACGCCATCGGCGTAGCCGCCGGTGACGTTGGAGTACCAGAGCGGGATGGCCGGCAGGTCCTGGAGCAGGATCTCCTGGGCCTTCTGGAAGTCGGCGTTCTGCGCGTCGACCTCGGTCTCGGCGATGCCGGCGGCGAGCAGACCGTCGAACTCGGCGTTCGAGTAGTCACCGTCGTTCGACGAGGCGTCGGTCGCGTAGAGCGGTCCGAGGAAGTTGTACAGACCGGGGTAGTCGGCCTGCCAACCGGTGCGGAAGGCGGTCTGGATGCTGCGGTCGGTGATGGCCGAACGCGCTTCCTTGAACGTCGGGTAGGGAGCGCCCGACGCCTCGATGCCGAGGGTGTTCTTGATCGAGTTGGTCACCGCGTCGACCCAGGTCTGGTGTCCACCGTCGGCGTTGTACGCGATCTGGAAGGTGCCGCTCCAGGGCGAGATGGCGTCGGCCTGGGCCCACAGCTCCTTCGCCTTGGCCTCGTCGTACTTCAGCACGTCGGCGCCGGCGAGCGAGTCGGACCAGCCGTCGATGACCGGCGACGTGAAGTCGCTGGCCGGGGTGCGCGTGCCCTGGAAGATCGTCTTGGTGATCTCGTCGCGGTTGATGGCCATCGACAGCGCCTGACGACGCAGCTTGCCCTCTTCGCCACCGAAGTGCGCGAGGCGGTCCGGGATGGTGAAGGACTGGAACACCGCGGCCGGCTGGTTGACCGCGCGGTCGCCCAGGTCGGACTCGAAGGTGGCCTGCGAGGCGGACGGAATGGCGTCGATCACGTCGACGTTGCCGCCGAGGAGGTCGGCGTACGCGGCATCCTGGGAGGCGTAGAAGACGACCGTCAGGCCGCCGTTCGCGACCGTGCGGCCACCCTGGTAGTCGTCGTTCTTGACGAGGTCGATCTGCACGTTGTGCTGCCATGCGCCGTCGCTGGCGAGCTTGTACGGACCGTTGCCGACCGGGTTCTCACCGAAGGCGGCCATGTCCTCGAACGCCGAGTCGGGCAGCGGGAAGAACGCCGAGTAGCCCAGGCGCAGCGCGAAGTCGGCGGCGGGCTTGGAGAGCTCGATCGTGAAGGTGTAGTCGTCGACCTTCTTCAGACCGGTGAGCTCCGAGTCGGCGTCGTAGCTGAAGCCGACGATGTCCTCGAAGAAGTAGCTGTTCAGCTGGTTGTTCGACAGCTGCGCGCCGTAGTTCCAGGCCTTGATGAAGTTGTCGGCCTTGACCTCGGTGCCGTCGGTGAACTTCTGGCCCTGCTTGAGGGTCACGGTGAGGTTCTGCGCGTCGTTGGTGACGATGGACTCGGCCATGTCGTTCACGGGGGCGCCGTCGGCGTCGTAGTAGACCAGACCCGCGAAGATCGAGTCGAGGATCTTGCCGCCGCCGACCTCGTTGGTGTTGGTCGGGATCAGCGGGTTCTGCGGCTCCGAACCGTTGGTCCGGATGATGGCCGAGGCGTCGCCGCCCGAGGCCGAGCCGCTGCCGCCGTTGTCTCCACCCGAGCAGCCGGCGAGCATGAGCCCGACAGCTCCCAGCAGGGCGAGACTGGACAGGGCAATCTTGTTGCGCTTCACAGTTCCTCCAGGGAAGGGATGATCATCGCCCTCACGAGGTTTTCGCGCAGCACGAGGTGAGCGGAATCCGTTCGGGCAGGATGAGAACACACTAGGCACGTTTACCCAGGTGCCCCAAACTTCTCTGAAAAACGTTACACAGCATTTACTCGAAGGGGCTCGGATGGAGCATTCTGACAAGCAGACCCGCTCGGCCACCCGCGCGGACTGGTCATACCCTCCGACGATCGCCCCCTCCGACCGGTATCGCCGCACCCGCCTGGGGTGGGAGATCGCGCTCGTCCTGCTGGTCAGCGTCGGCCAGTCCGCGATCTATTCGGTGGTGTCGTTCATCCGCGCGGCGACCCGCGCGCCGATCTCGCAGCAGCAGACGCAGCTGAACCCCTCGCGCAGCGCGGAGCCGCTGTGGGACGCGATCTACCAGTTCCTCGACATCTTCTTCTCTCTGGCGCTCGTCGCCCTGGCGGTCTACCTGCTGTGGGAGCCGGCGAACAACGCCCTGCGACGGATCGGCCTGGACCTCCGGCGCTTCGGCTCCGACGTCGTGCGCGGTGTCGTGCTCGTGGTCCTCATCGGCGCACCGGGCATCGGCGTGTACGCGATCGGACGCGCGATCGGTCAGAGCATCACCGTCGTCCCGGCACCGCTCGACTCGTCGTGGTGGGTGATCGCCCTGCTGATCCTCGCGGCTCTGCGCGCCGGCCTCACCGAAGAGGTGATCTTCCTCGGCTACCTGTTCGATCGGCTGCGCCGCCTGGGCTGGTCGTGGAGCGGCATCATCGTGTCGACCGCCCTGCTGCGCGGCAGCTATCACCTCTACCAGGGATGGCCTTCGGCACTCGGGAACGTCGTGATGGGGCTCGTGTTCGGCTGGTGCTACAAGCGGTGGGGGCGGGTCATGCCGCTCGTCGTGGCGCACACGATCATCGACATCGTGGCCTTCGTCGGGTATCCGCTCGCCGCCGCCTGGTGGCCCGCGATCTTCGCACCCCCGGCATCCGGGTCCTGATCCGACCCGCGCCGCTCAGGACTGCGGGGGCGACCAGGTCCAGAACGCCGGCGGCACGCCGTCGGGTACGGACGTGTAGGCCACTCCCCCGACGCCCTCGGCGGCGACGACGGCGCCGGTGCGCTCGAGAAGAGGGATGCCGGCGTACACCGAGAAGAGCGAACGGTCGATCTCCTTCGCCTCGGCGAGGACGTCCACGGGATCGGTGTGCACCGTCAGGTCGTCGAAGAGCTCGTCGGTGTTCGGACCGTCGATCCCCTCGGCCAGGCGGTCGCGCGCGGAACGGTACAGGCTCTCGTCCTCGCCGACCCACGACAGCGTCGCGTCGACCGTGTCGCCCGGGGTCGCGGCCCGGACCGCGATACCCGCGCGAGCGCCCATCGACACCAGTCGCGAGAACACCTGCGCCGACACCTCGTCGGTCGTGTCGTACGACAGTCGCAGCACGGCGGCTCGATCGCCCAGCGCGTTGCGCGCC
Source organism: Microbacterium sp. HMWF026 (assembly GCF_003061325.1). Classification (NCBI taxonomy): domain Bacteria; kingdom Bacillati; phylum Actinomycetota; class Actinomycetes; order Micrococcales; family Microbacteriaceae; genus Microbacterium; species Microbacterium sp. HMWF026. The sequence goes on along the minus strand of NZ_QAJB01000060.1, from coordinate 555 downwards.
CCGTCGACGTCGGCGCCCGTGCCCGGCGCGCCGTTGCCCGCGATCAGGTCGGAATAGAGCTGCCCGGCCGCCGTCGACGAGAGGAACGACTGCAGGGGCTGAGCATCGGGACGCATCGCGCCCAGGACGTCCTGCACCAGCGACGACCGGTCGGTCGCGAGCGTCATCGCCTGACGGAGGTCGGATGCCGTGGCATCCGCGAACCTCAGGTGGAGCGTCTGGGTGGTCGGGCCCACCTGCACCTGGTAGCCCGCGTCGGTCAGGGTCTTGCGCTCGGCGACGTCGAGGTCGCCCACGTTGGCCACGTCGACCTCACCGGCCTCGAGCGCGGCGAGCTGCGCGGCCCGGTCGGCGAAGAAGCGCACCGTCAGCCCCTCGAGGCCCGGGAAGTGCGCCCCCTGGTAGCTGTCGCGGCGCGTCAGCCGCAGGCTGTCGGCGGTGACCTCGGCCACCGACCACGGCCCTGCCGACACCACGCTCGCCGGATCGGGGGTGGTTCCGGGGGCGACGTCGAAGCCCGTGTTCCACGCCGCGGCCGCGGCCGCGAGCACGGGG
>NZ_QAJB01000059.1:0-5820 GCF_003061325.1 Microbacterium sp. HMWF026 | reverse complement strand
GGGCGGGGGTCGCCGAACGGGCCTGGAAGGTGCGCAGAGGGGGAGCGTCGAACACCGCGCCCAGGTCGAGGTCGAACGCTGAGACGTCGGCGTCCGCGGTCAGGCCCAGCTCGGTCTGCGAGCCGGCCGCGTCGACGGGGGCCCACACGGGTTCGTCGGCTGCGCGGGCCGAGGCGGCGGGCGCACCGACGAGCGAGGCGGTCAGGGCCGCGACGATGGCGACGGCGGCGGCAGCGAGCGTCCTTCGTCTCTGGCGAGGACGGCGCGGGAATCGGGTCACGGGTGGCTCCTAGGGCGATCGGAAAGCGGGTGAAACGCGATCCGCACGCTAGGGACGGCACGTTTCACTGTCGTTTCGGTGCAAGATTCGACCCGGAATACCGGGCTACATCGACCGATATTGGCGCTTTGATAGCGCTAACAATCGCACTTTATCTGCTCACACGGTCGATTTTTCTCCTATTACGGCTTGCGGCGGTCCTCCTTCACCCGCTCGCTACACCCGATCACCCTGAACTTCGCTCTACGCACTACTACGCATCGCGTGGTACCGTCCCAGCCAGAGAAGCGAAGGGGGTCGCGTGGACACGACGCAACTACTGAAGGGGGTGCTGGATGCCGCCGTGCTGGCGGTCGTTCAGCACGACGACGGGTACGGCTACGACATCGTCCGCCGCTTGCGCGAAGCCGGTCTCGGCGAGGTGGGCGATGCGTCGGTGTACGGCACGCTGCGCAGGCTCTATTCGGCGGGCGCGTTGTCGAGCTACGTCGTGCCGTCCGAGGGCGGTCCGCACCGCAAGTACTACGCGATCAACCCGCAGGGGCGCGAGCTGCTCGACGCCCAGCGCGCCAGCTGGGCGCACTTCTCGTCAGCGATGACGGGACTCCTCGACGACACCAGCCGGCCCAAGAAACTGCGCACGATCGGAGACGCACGATGATCACCACGCCCGTCCGCGACGACATCCACGCATTCGCCTCCGCTGTCCGCGCGCACCTCGACGACCTGCCGATCGACGAGGTCGACGATCTGCTGGACGGCCTCGAGGCCGACCTGTCCGACCAGGCCGCCGAGGCGGGCGCGGACTTCGAGATCCCGGATGCCGCGACCTACGCCGCCGAACTGCGCGCGGCCGCCGGGCTTCCGGAGCGCACCGCCTCGAACCGGCCGCGAAAGAGACTCACGGTCATCGACGACGTCCGCAACGGCTGGCGCGAGGTCGGCGACGCGGTGCGGAACAACCCGGTCGGCGGGTGGATCCTCGACCTGCTGTCCTCGCTGCGGCCGGTGTGGTGGATCATCCGCGGCATCGGCTGGTATCTGCTCGCTTTCCTCGCCGTCTGGTTCGTCGTCCCCAGCATCGGCTACGGCGGTTTGGTGACCGCCCTGCTCGTCCTCGACGGCAGCGTCGTGGCGTGGTCCTTCCTCTTGGGCGCCGTCCTGCTCAGCGTCCAGTGGGGTCGCGGGCGGTGGCTCCCCACGCGGTGGTTGCGTGTCGTGCGGACGGTGTCGACCATCGCCGTGATCGTCACGTTGCCCTTCTCGATCGGCGCTTTCTCCACCTCTGTCGTGAATTTTTTTCAGCGCGACGCCTTGGCCGCTTCGACGTACACACCCGGCCTGTCCGTCGACGGTCAGCGTGTGCGCAACATCTTCGCCTTCGACGCTCAGGGCGACCCCATTCCAATGGTCCAGCTGTTCGACCAGGACGGAAACCCGCTCACCACCGTCGGTCGAGACGTCAGCCCGATCCCCTACGACGTGTACTTCTACGGCGGCGGCGGTCCGGTGCCGGTGCCGTACATCGCTCCGGGAGCGAGCGACACCTGGAACACCTACCCGTTGCGCGAGATCCCGGCGGGGATGTCCGCGTGGGATCCGATCAACGACATCGCCGACGCGACGGCCGCGCGCTTCCCGTTCCCGCGGGTGCAACCGCTTCCTGCCGAGGTCCTCCGGACGCAGGACGCACCCTCGGACTCCACGCCGTCGCCAGACCCCGCTGCGACTCCGTGACACCCGGGCGCGCTCGATCGTCGCGACGCGACTCGACGGGTGGGCTCCGCGCTCAGTCCCGCGCGGCCCACCACTCGCGCAGGCGCTTCTCGGCCTCGTCGGCACCCAGCACGCCCTCGTCGAGCCGCAGATCGAGCAAAAAGCGATACGCCTCGCCCACCTCGCGACCAGGCGTGAGACCCAGAATCTGCTGAATCTGGTTGCCGTCGAGGTCGGGGCGGATCGCGTCGATCTGCTCCTGCTCGCGCAGGGTGGCGATCCGGGCCTCGATGTCGTCGTAGGCGGATGCCAGGCGGTGCGCCTTGCGCTTGTTACGCGTGGTCACGTCGGCACGGGTCAGGATGTGCAGGCGTTCCAGCTCGTCTCCGGCGTCGCGCACGTACCGGCGCACGGCGGCGTCGGTCCACGCCCCCTCGGCGTAGCCGAAGAAGCGCAGGTGCAGCTCGACGAGGCGCGACACGACCGTCGTGGTCGCGGCGTCGAAGCGCAGCGCCTGCAGGCGTTTGCGCGCCATGCGCGCGCCCTTGATGTCGTGGTGGTGGAAGGTGACGCCCCCGCCGGCCTCGAGGCGGCGCGTGGCGGGCTTTCCGATGTCGTGCAGCAGGGCCGCGAGCCGTAGCGCCACGTCGGGGGCGGCATCCGGGTGGCGGCTCTTCTCGAGTGCGATCGCCTGACGCAGCACGGTCAGCGAGTGCTCGTAGACGTCCTTGTGGTGGTGGTGCTCGTCGACCTCGAGCTTGAGCGCGGGGATCTCGGGGAGGAACTCCTCGATCAGCCCGGTCTCGACCAGGACGCGGATGCCGCGCACGGGATCGTCGGTCTGCAGCAGGCGCACCAGCTCGGCCTGCACCCGCTCGGGGCTGACGATCGACAGAGAGGCGCGCAGCTCGGCGATCGCGTCGAGGGTGCCCTGATCGACCGAGAAGTCGAGCTGCGACGAGAAACGCGCCGCGCGGAGCATGCGCAGGGGATCGTCGCCGAAGCTGACGGCCGGATCGATCGGCGTGCGCAGCCGCCCGGCGATGAGGTCTTCGACCCCACCCGTGGGGTCGACGAGCGTGCGGGCGGGGACGCGAAGCGCCATGGCGTTCACGGTGAAGTCGCGGCGGCTCAGGTCGGCCTCGAGCGTGTCGCCGAACTCGACCGTCGGCTTACGGGTCACACCGTCGTAGCTGTCGGCGCGGAACGTCGTGATCTCGACCTGCTCGCCCTTGACGCGCGCGCCGATGGTCCCGAAGGCGCGGCCCACGTCCCACTGCACCGACGAGACGGGCTTGATGAGGGCGAGGATCTCGTCGGGACGCGCGTCGGTGGTGAAGTCGAAGTCGTGCGTCGTGCGCCCGAGCAGCGCATCGCGCACGGGACCGCCCACGATCGCCAGGTCGCGTCCGGCCTCGGCGAAGGCGCGGGCGACGGTGGCGACGACGGGATGGGCGGCGAGCTCCTCGAGACGCGCGAGTCCCTCGGCCATGTTCAGCATGCCTCCGAGCCTAACGAAGGCCGCTGACAGCGCCTCCCGGGCGCCTCAGTCCTCGAACGACACGAAGCCCGTCACGAGCAGCTCGCGCACGCGGGGCAGCAGGTCGGCGCGCAGGTGCGCGGCATCCACCTCCATCAGCTGCGCGATCGCGTCGATCAGGGTGCCGACGGGCAGGTCGCCGTCGCACGCTCCGACGAGGGCGGCGAGCGCGGGGTCGACCTCGAGCGTGCGCGCGAAGCCCCCGCCCTGGCGCAGTTCGATGACGGACGGGTCGCCCTCTCCGGGGCGGTGGTGGCGCGCCTCGGTCACGTCCGGGGCGACGCGCAGCACGCTGTCGGCGAGATCGTCGTCGTCCAGCAGGGCGGCGCGATCGTGCGCCGCGAGGCACGAGGCGAGGTGCGGGCCGAACCCGCCCTCGCCGCCGCCCGCGACACGTTCGTAGCGCGACAGGGTCGGCGCCCCGGCCAGCGGCTTTCGCAGCAGCACGTACCCGAAACCGACGCCGGTCACACCACGACGGGCGAAGTCGTCGAGCCACGCCTCGATCAGCCGCGCGTAGGCGGGCGTCCCCGGGACCGTCCCGCCGTCGCGCACCCACAACTCGGCGTAGGCGAGCGGATCGAGGACCTCGCGCTCGATCACCCAGGCGTCCAGCGACGGCCCCACCCACGCGCGGACGCGGTCAAGACCCGATTCCTCGCCGTGGTACTCCCAGTTGCCGAGCGACTGGGCGACTCCGCCGGGCGCCAGCTGCGCCCCCACCCCCTCGATGACGGCGGCCACGAGCGCGTCGCCCTCCAGACCGCCGTCGCGGTACTCGTAGGCGGGCACGCCCTCGACGCGGGGCGTGATGACGAAGGGGGGATTGGATGCCACCCGGTCGAACGTCTCGCCCGCAACCGGCTCGAACAGCGAGCCGTGCCGGGTCTCGATACCGTCCACGCCGTTCAGCAGGGCGTTCAGACGGGTGAAGCGCAGGGCGCGCTCCGAGATGTCGGTCGCGACGACGCGGTCCACCAGTCGGCGCAGTCGCAGGGCCTGGATGCCGCATCCCGTGCCGAGGTCGAGGGCGGTACCGCCGCGGCGGGTGAGCTGCAGGCGGGCCAGGGTCTGCGAGGCGCCTCCGACGCCGAGCACGTGGTCCTCGGGAAGCGGACCCTGCAGGGCGGCCTCGTCGAGGTCGCTGGCGATCCACCACTCGACCTCGCCCGCGTCGTCGGCGAAGGCCTGCGGACGGACGAGCACGGCGGGCGCGACGTCGGCGCCGGCCGTCGCGATCAGGCCGAGGTCGGCGGCGCCGGTCGCGGTGAGCGTCGGCAGGGCCGCGTCCACGCTCGCGCGGGGGACCGGCATCCCGAGTCCCCACAGACGCCCCAGGACGGCCAGGGCGTCGTCGCGGCCCTCGAGCGCCCGCGCCGCAGGTCCGCGCAGTCCGCGCGCGAGGGCGTCGTCGGCCTGGGCGCCCCACGCGTCGCGCAGGGCGGCGCTGGCGTAGCCGGCGGAGCGGAGGTCGGCCGCGAGGGCCTGACACAGCTGGGGAGCGGGTTCGGGGAGCACCGGTCCATTCAACAGTCTGCGCGAGGCTATCGGGGGGCTCGAAGCAAGGCGGGCCTAGACTCATGGCGGTGCGAGGCCCCCTCGTTCCACCGACGATCGTATGACCGTGACCTCCCCGCCTTCGGGCTCACCCGTGCCGCGGCGCTCCCTCACGCGCCGGCTGCTGGCGACCCTGGTCGCCGGCGCCCTGGCCCTCGGCGTCGGACTGCCCGCGAGCGCCGCCGCCGCGGCCACTCCCAGCCCGTCCCCGTCGGCGTCGCTGTCGCCGGCCGTGCTCTCCGCCGCCCCCGCCGCGAACGGCGTCCTGCGCGCCGGAGACACCCTGTCGGTGGTCGCCACGATCACCGGCGGCTCGGTCGCGACGACCGCAACGCCCCTCTCGCTCTCGCTCGGCACCGCCGGACTCGCCGACGACGCCGCCCTCGACCGGTGGCTGAGCGGCGACTCGACGGGTGTGACGCTGCAGCAGGTCGCCACGGGAACAGTGGATGCCACGGCCTCCGGCGCGCAGAGCACCACGACCCTGTCGACCCCGGCGACCGACCCCGCCCTCGCGAACCGCGCCCCGGGGGTGTACCCCGTCCTCGTGAGCGGTGCGGGCATGAGCGCCGCGAGCGTGGTCGTCGTCCCGTCCGAGGGCGCGCCGCAGACGCCGGTGGCCGTCGTCGTGCCGATCACCGCGGCCCCCATGACCCGGGGACTGCTGTCGGCCAACGAGCTCGCCGAGCTGACCGCCGTGGATGGGGCCCTGTCGGCCCAGCTCGAC
>NZ_QAJB01000058.1:0-9197 GCF_003061325.1 Microbacterium sp. HMWF026 | reverse complement strand
TGCCGGTCGACGCGCCCGCCCCCGCCCCGACCTCCGCGACGCACGAGGTCCGTCCCGGCGACACGGTGTCGGCGATCGCGCGCGCGAACGGCGTCTCGGTCGACGCGGTGCTCGGAGCAAACGGCCTCACGCGCGCGTCGATCATCTACCCCGGCGACGTCCTGCAGATCCCCTCGACCGCGGCCGTGGCTCCCGCCGTGGCATCCGCCCCCGCCACCGCTCCCGGTCTCGACGCCGAGCAGAGCGAGAACGCGCGCCTCATCATCCGCATCGGACGCGAACTGGGCGTCTCGGACCGCGGGATCGTCATCGCGCTCGGAACCGCCATGCAGGAGTCGTGGCTGCGCAACCTGGACTGGGGCGATCGCGACTCGCTCGGGCTCTTCCAGCAGCGGCCCAGCATGGGGTGGGGCACCGCCGAGCAGATCCGCGACCGCGACCGCGCGACGCGCGTGTTCTACGGCGGCGGCGCCGACCCCAACGGCGCGACGACGCGCGGGCTGCTCGACATCCCCGGCTGGGACCAGCTCGCCTACGCCGACGCCGCGCAGGCCGTGCAGATCTCGGCCTACCCCGACCGCTACGCGCAGTGGGAGTCCCCCGCCACCACGTGGCTGCAGGTGCTGGGCTGAGGCCGAGGACGCGGTGAGCCGTTGCCCGGGCTCACAGGGGCACCTCCGTAGACTCGACTCGTGAGCACGAGTCAGCAGGCCGACCCGCTGATCGGCCGTCTCGTCGACGGCCGATACCGGGTGCGCGCGCGCATCGCGCGCGGCGGCATGGCGACCGTGTACGTCGCGACCGACCTGCGCCTGGAGCGCCGGATCGCGCTCAAGGTCATGCACGGCCACCTCAGCGACGACACCGTGTTCCAGAGCCGGTTCATCCAAGAGGCGCGGTCGGCCGCGCGTCTGAGCGATCCGCACGTGGTCAACGTCTTCGACCAGGGCCAGGACGGCGACATGGCCTACCTGGTCATGGAGTACCTGCCCGGCATCACGCTGCGCGAACTGCTGCGCGAGCACCGGCGCCTCACGATCGATCAGACCCTGACGATCATGGATGCCATCCTGTCGGGCCTGGCCGCCGCCCACCGCGCGGGCATCGTCCACCGCGACGTCAAACCCGAGAACGTCCTGCTGGCCGAGGACGGCCGCATCAAGATCGGCGACTTCGGCCTCGCTCGCGCGACGACGGCCAACACCGCCAGCGGCGCCCAGCTGATGGGCACGATCGCCTACCTCGCGCCCGAGCTGGTCACGCGGGGCACCGCCGACGCCCGCAGCGACATCTACTCGCTCGGCATCATGCTCTACGAGATGCTCACCGGCGAGCAGCCCTACAAGGGCGAGCAGCCGATGCAGATCGCCTACCAGCACGCCACGGACTCGGTCCCCCGGCCCAGCGCCAAGAACCCCGGCGTGCCCGAGCAGCTCGACGAACTCGTGCTGTGGGCCACCGAACGCGAGCCGGGCGACCGTCCCCTCGACGCCGGCGCCATGCTCGAGCGCCTCCGCGGCATCGAGAAAGAACTGGGCCTCGCGCCGCAGGTCGCCCGCGCCGTCGCCGTGGGCACGGCCGGCGCCCCCACGCCCGCCGAGTCGCGCGAGCTGACCAAGGTGCTGCCGCAGACGGCGGCCGTCCCCTCGGCCACCGTCGACGAGCCCGACAACGCCGCGCGGCTGCGCGCGCGCACCCGCAAGCGCTCGGCCCGTGGCGTCTGGGCGCTCATCGTCGTGCTGCTGCTCGCCGCGGGCGCCGGGTTCACGGGCTGGTACTTCGGCTCCGGCCCGGGCTCGCTCGTCGCGGTGCCCGACGTGTCGGGTCGCAGCTTCGCCGACGCGCAGCTGCTGTTGACCGAGCAGCAGCTTCAGGCTCAGCAGCAGGACGTCAACGATCGCGACATCCCCTCGGGCACCACGATCGGCTCCGACCCCGCCCCCGGCGAGCGTCTCGACAAGGACACCGTCGTGACCGTCTTCGTGTCGATCGGCCCGGCCGCTCATCAGATCCCCACCCTCGGCGGCAAGAGCGCCGACGAGGTGCGCGGCATCCTGCAGGCCGTCTTCGTCGGAGTCGGCGACGACCCGGAACGACAATTCTCGGACGCCGGTGAGAACACCGTGCTCGGCGCGTCGATCATCCCCCGCTCCGGCGGCGACGCGATCGCCTGCACCGAGGGGTGCACCGTGTACGAGGGCGACGCCGCGACCCTGGTCGTCTCGCTCGGTCCGATCCCCGACGTCACGGGCGAGTCGCAGAGCCAGGCCCAGCGCGCGCTCGACGGCGTCGGGCTCGCCTACAGCGTGTCGGAGCGCTTCAGCAACTCCGTGGCATCCGGGGTCGTCATCAGCATGGGCGATCGCGACGGCGGGGGCAACTGGCGCCCCGGCGACACCGTCCCCCTCGTGGTGTCGAAGGGCCCCGAGCCCGTGCAGATCCCCGGGGATCTGGTCGGCAAGTCCATCCGCGACGCCGTGAACCAGCTGCAGGGCCTGGGCTTCGAGGTGAACGCCGGCATCGACGACGGCACCCTCCCCCTCGGTTTCAAGTACTGGGACATCTACAAGGTGCGCGCGAGCAACCCGCAGCCAGGGTCGACCGCCCCGCGGGGTGCCACGATCACCCTGACGCCGACACTCTGACGTCACGGGCCGTCGATGGCGGGGGCGTCAGCCGGACGCATCCGGACGGTGCGTCACCCGGCCGCATCTCGACATCGGTTCCGCTCCGCCGCCGCGAACGACCGACGCCCCCGACCACGACAGGTCGGGGGCGTCGTCCGTGACGCGGGGCGTCAGCGCTTCTCGAGCTCCTCCGCGACGAGGAACGCCAGCTCCAGGCTCTGCCGGTGGTTCAGACGGGGGTCGCACAGGCTCTCGTAACGGGTCGCGAGGGTCGCCTCGTCGATCTGCTCCGAACCGCCCAGGCACTCGGTGACGTCGTCGCCGGTGAGTTCGACGTGGATGCCACCGGGGTGCGTGCCCACGGAGCGGTGCGCCTCGAAGAAGCCGCGCACCTCGTCGACCACGTCGTCGAAGCGACGCGTCTTGTAGCCCGTGGGGGTGGTGATGCCGTTGCCGTGCATGGGGTCGGTGACCCACAGGGGGGTGGCGCCCGCGTCGCGCACGGCCTCGAGCAGCGGCGGCAGGGCATCGCGGATCTTGCCCGCACCCATGCGCGTGATGAACGTCAGTCGACCCGGCTCGCGCTCGGGATCGAGCTTCTCGATGAGGGCGAGGGCCGTCTCGGGCGTCGTCGTGGGACCGAGCTTGACGCCGATGGGGTTGCGGATCTTGGAGAAGTAGTCGACGTGCGCGCCGTCGAGCTCGCGCGTGCGCTCGCCGATCCACTGGAAGTGCGAGGAGGTGTTGTAGGGCAGCCCCGTGCGCGAGTCGATGCGGGTCATGGGCCGTTCGTAGTCCATGAGCAGGCCCTCGTGGCCCGTGTAGAACTCCACGCGCGTCAGCTCGTCGAAGTTCGCCCCGGCGGCCTCCATGAACTTGATGGCGCGATCGATCTCGGTCGCCATGCTCTCGTAGGCCTGGTTCGCCGGCGTGCTCGCGAAGCCCTTGTTCCAGCTGTGGACCTCGCGCAGGTCGGCGAAACCGCCCTGCGTGAACGCGCGGATGAGGTTCAGCGTCGAGGCGGCGGTGTGGTAGCCCTTCAGCAGGCGCGCGGGGTCGGCCTTGCGGGACTCCTCGGTGAAGTCGTAGCCGTTGACGATGTCGCCGCGGTAGGCCGGCAGCGTCACCTCGCCGCGCGTCTCGGTGTCGCTCGAGCGGGGCTTGGCGAACTGCCCCGCCATGCGGCCCATCTTCACGACGGGCATCGAGGCGCCGTAGGTGAGCACGACGGCCATCTGCAGGACCGTTTTGATGCGGTTGCGGATCTGCTCGGCGGTGGCACCGGCGAAGGTCTCGGCGCAGTCACCACCCTGCAGGAGGAAGGCCTGTCCGGCGGCGGCGCGCGCGAGGCGGTCGCGCAGGATGTCGACCTCGCCGGCGAAGACCAGCGGCGGGAGGGTCGCCAGCTCTGCGGATGCCGCGGCCACCGCGGCCTCGTCATACCACTGCGGCTGCTGCTTGATGGGCAGGGAACGCCAGTGGTCGAGGTCGGGAAGCTGCTGATTCACCCCTGAAGTCTACTGGCGCGTCGACGGCGCCTTCGCCGCCTGCGCGGTCACGAGACGGTCCTTCACGGTCGAGGCGTAGACGTCCTCGTAACGCTGCTCGCCGAGGCGCTGCAGGGCCACCATGATCTCGTCGGTGACCGAGCGCAGCACGTAGCGGTCGCCCTCCATGCCCTCGAACCGCGAGAAGTCGAGCGGCTCGCCGATCACGATGCCCACCCGTCCGACGCGGGGCACGCGCTGGCCGATCGGCATGACGGAGCCGGTGTCGACCATGACGACCGGGATGACGGGCACGCGAGCCTCGAGCGCCATACGGGCGATACCGGTGCGACCGCGGTACAGCGTTCCGTCGGGGCTGCGGGTGCCCTCGGGGTAGATGCCCAGCAGCTCGCCGCGGCCCAGGACGCCGAGGCCGGTGTTGAGAGAGGCCTCCGAGGCCTTGCCGCCGGAGCGGTCGATGGGCAGCTGTCCTGTCGCGGTGAAGAACATGCGGGTGGCCCAGCCCTTGAGGCCCTTGCCGGTGAAGTAGTCGCTCTTGGCGAGGAACGCCATGCGGCGGTCGATCATCAGCGGGAGGAAGATCGAGTCCGAGAACGACAGGTGGTTGCTGGCGAGGATCGCCGCGCCCTCGGCGGGGATGTTGCGCCGGCCCACCATCCACGGTCGGAACACGGCCTTGATGACCGGTCCGATGACCACGTACTTCATGAGCCAGTAGAACATCGTCAGCGCTCCTTCCCGGCGAGGTCGGCGACCCCGATGAGACCGGCGTCGTTGCCCAGGCGCGCGATCGCGAATTCCGCGACCGGACGTTCACCGTACCCCGGCAGCGACGTCTCGTACGCCAGCTTCACTGGCTCGAGCAGGTCGGAGCCGAGCTGCGCCACTCCCCCGCCGATCACGAAGACCTCGGGGTCGAGCACCGCCTGGAAACCGCCGCACGCCTCGCCCAGGGCCGTGGCGACGCGGCGCAGGGCCTCGACCGCACCGGGGTCTCCGGCCAGTACCAGGCGCGACACGGCCGGTCCCGGGATCGCGCCCCGCTCCGCACGGACGGCGGCGAGAGCCGCGCCGATGCCGCCCTCGTCGGCGATGTCGTTGGCCTCGCGCTGCAGGGCCCGTCCCGAGGCGTACTGCTCGAGGCATCCGTTCTGCCCGCACCCGCAGGGGTGGCCACCGCGCACGAAGCGCATGTGCCCCAGTTCGGCGCCGATGCCGTGGCCGCCGCGGAACAGCTCGCCGTCGGTGACGACGGCTCCGCCGACGCCGGTGCCCATCGTCAACATGACCATGTCGCGGACGCCCCGGCCCGCGCCGAAGCGGTACTCGCCCCAGCCCGCGGCGTTGGCGTCGTTCTCGATCGTGACGGGCGCGTCGAGGCGCTGCTCGAGGCGCGCGCGCAGGGGCTCGTCGCGCCAGTCGATGTTGGGGGCGTAGATGACGGTGCTGCGATCGCGGCTGATGAAGCCGGCGGCGGCGACGCCGATCGCGTGGATGTCATGGGCCCGTCGCAGGTGCTCGGCCATGTCGACGACGGCGTCGACGAGGGCCACGGGGTCGATGGGGGTGTCGACGCGGAGCTTCTCGATGATGGTGCCGTCGTCGTCGACGACGCCGCCCGCGATCTTCGTTCCCCCGATATCGATGCCGACGTTGCGCACCGCGCTCCCTTCCGGGCCGAGCGTGCCGCGCGGCCCGGGAAAGTCTAGCCACCCCCGACGACCCGCGCGGGGCGGGCTCCGTCCCGGGCCGCTCCGATGCATGCGGATAGACTCGACGGACCGTTCGACGTTCTTTCCGGTGCCAAAGGAGTTACCGTGATCCAGTTCGACCTCCCCCCTGTCGTCCCCGCCGATCCCGACGCCAACGCGTCCGATCTGCTGGCCGAGCGCGTCCGCGCGACGCCCGACCGGCCCCTGTTCGCCGTGCCCGACGCCGACGGGTGGCGCGACGTCACCGCCGCCGACTTCGAGCGCCAGGTGATCACCCTGGCGAAGGGCTTCGTGGCCGCGGGCGTTCAGCCGGGCGAGAAGGTCGGCTTCATCGCGCGCACCACCTACGACTGGACGCTCGTCGACTTCGCGCTGTTCTACGCCGGGGCCGTCATGGTCCCCGTGTACGAGACGAGTTCGCCGTCGCAGATCTCGTGGATCCTCTCGGACTCCGGCGCGATCGCGGTCGTCCTCGAGTCCGCCGAGCACGCGCAGCGTCTCGACGAGGTGCGCAGCGACCTGCCGCTCGTGCGCGAGGTGTGGAGCATGCACGGGGGCGACCTCGATCGGCTCGCGGCGAACGGTACGCACATCACCGACGAAGAGATCGAGCGGCGTCGCCACCTCGCCAAGGCCGGGGACGTCGCCACCCTCATCTACACGTCCGGGTCGACGGGCCGCCCCAAGGGGTGCGTGCTCGTGCACAGCAACTTCGTCGAGCTCGCCCGCAACTCCGCCAAGGCGCTGCACGAGGTCGTCGAGACCCCCGGCGCCTCGACGCTGCTGTTCATCACGACGGCGCACGTCTTCGCCCGGTTCATCTCGCTGCTCAACGTCCACGCGGGCGTCAAGACGGGCCACCAGCCCGACACCAAGCAGCTCCTGCCCGCGCTCGGCACCTTCAAACCGACGTTCCTGCTGGCCGTGCCCCGCGTGTTCGAGAAGGTGTACAACTCCGCCGAGCAGAAGGCCGAGGCCGGGGGCAAGGGCAGGATCTTCCGCGCCGCCGCGGCCACGGCCGTCGAGCACTCCCAGCGCCTGCAGGACGGCAAGAAGATCCCGCTCGTGCTCAAGGCCAAGTTCGCGCTGTTCGACAAGCTGGTCTACTCGAAGCTCCGGGATGCCATGGGCGGGCGCGTCGTCTACGCGGTGTCGGGGTCGGCTCCGCTCGGCCCGCGCCTGGGCCACTTCTTCCGCAGCCTCGGCGTGGTCATCCTCGAGGGGTACGGCCTGACCGAGACGACGGCGCCCGCGACGGTCAACCTCGCCACGAAGTCGAAGATCGGCACCGTCGGTCCCGTGCTGCCCGGTGTCGGTGTGCGCCTGGCCGACGACGGCGAGATCCAGGTCCGCGGCATCAACGTGTTCCGCGAGTACTGGCAGAACCCCGAGGCCACGGCCGAGGCGTTCGACGGCGAGTGGTTCAAGACCGGCGACATCGGCGCCTTCGACGCGGACGGGTTCCTGGCGATCACCGGCCGCAAGAAAGAGATCATCGTCACCGCGGGCGGCAAGAACGTCGCCCCGGCCGCCCTCGAGGACCCCATCCGCGCCAACCCCATCGTGGGTCAGGTGGTGGTGGTGGGCGACCACAAGCCGTTCATCTCGGCGCTGGTCACCCTCGATCCCGAGATGCTGCCGACGTGGCTGGCGAACAACGGCCTGCCCGCCGACATGTCCCTCGCCGATGCGAGCGCGAACGACAAGGTCCGCGCCGAGGTGCAGGCCGCGATCGATCGCGCCAACACGCGCGTCTCGCGCGCCGAGTCGATCCGCAAGTTCACGATCCTGCCGACGGAATGGACCGAGGCGAGCGGGCACCTGACGCCCAAGATGAGCATCAAGCGCAACGTCATCGTCACCGATTTCGCCGACGCGATCGAGGACATCTACGCCGTGCCGGTGAACACGACCAACGTGTCGCTCCCCTGATCCCGGATGCCGCGAACGGCCCGGTCCCCGCGGGGGCCGGGCCGTTCCGCGTCACCGGAGCAGGGTCTGCGGCGAGAACCGGACGTTCCGCGACTGATCGCCCCGTTCTCGACGCGAGAGACTGTCGCGGTGACGCGAGGGGGTCAGAACCAGTCGCTCTCGCGCACCTGACGCATGGCTTCGCGGCGCGTCTCGGCGGGAAGCCGCGAGAGGTAGAGCATGCCGTCGAGGTGGTCGGTCTCGTGCTGCAGAGCCTGCGCGAGCAGCCCCTCGCCCTCGAGCACGACCTCGTTGCCGTCGAGATCGTGGCCGACGACACGCGCCCACGGGTAGCGGATGGCGTCGTGCCACAGACCGGGGACCGAGAGGCATCCCTCCCCCACCGGCTCGGGCTCGCCGCGCGTCTCGACGAGTACCGGGTTGAGCACGTAGCCGATGTCGCCGTCGATGTTGTAGCTGAAGGCGCGCAGGCCGACCCCGATCTGCGGTGCCGCGACCCCCGCGCGGCCGGGCAGCGCGACCGTGTCGAGCAGGTCCTGGACGAGGGCGCGGATGCCGTCGTCGACCTCGGTGATCGGCTCGCTCGTGGCGCGCAGGACGGGGTCGCCGAAGAAGCGGATCTGTCGGACGGTCATGCGGCACCCACCGGTGCCCGCAGGCCCTCGACGACGGCGGCGGCGAGCTCGCGCGCTGCCTGGCGCGTCGCGGGCTGCAGGTCGCGGAACGCGATCGCGCTGCCGGCCGCGATACGCGGGTCGTACGGCATCCGGATGACGGTGCGCACGCGCGAGCGGAAGTGCGCCTCGAGCTCGTTCTCGCGCACCAGAGGTGCGCCCGGACGGCTGTTGTTCAGCACCACCACGGCGTCGCGCACGCGGGAGCCGTAGCCGTTCGTCTCGAGCCAGGTGAGGGTCTCGGAGGCCAGTCGCGCCTCGTCCACCGACAGGCCGGCGACGATCACGAGGGTGTCGGCGAGTTCGAGCGTCGCCCCCATGACCGAGTGCACGATCCCCGTGCCGGTGTCGGTCAGCACGATCGAGTAGTAGTGCGCGGCGACGTCGGCGACCTGGCGGTAGTCGTCGTCGCTGAAGGCTTCCGAGACCCGCGGATCGGAATCGGATGCCAGGACGTCGAGGCGGGTGGCATCCCGGGCCACGATCGAGGAGACGTCGTTGTACCCGGCCATCTCGTCGTGCGCGCGGACGAGGTCGCGTACCGTCCGACCGTTGGAGCGGCCCACGCGGTCGGCGAGCGTTCCGCGGTCGGGGTTGGCGTCGACGGCGATGATGCGATCGTCGCGCGCGTCGGCCAGCGCCATGCCCAGAAGGGACGTGACGGTGGTCTTCCCCACCCCGCCCTTGCGCGAGAGCACGGGGACGAAGCGCGCCCCGCCGCTCAGCGGCGTCGAGATGCGGCGG
>NZ_QAJB01000057.1:0-8156 GCF_003061325.1 Microbacterium sp. HMWF026 | reverse complement strand
CGGCACCACCGGCGCCCCCGCGGCGACGAGCGCCACCGCCACGGCGAGCACCACGCGCGTCGCCCAGGGATCCTCGTTCACCGTCAAGGTCACCGGCCTCACCGCCGGTGAGCAGGTGAAGGCGGTGCTGCACAGCCAGCCCCTCACCATCACCGGTATCCCCGCCGCCGACGCCTCCGGAACGGTGACCTTCCGCGTGAACGTGCCCGGCGACTTCGCCACCGGCGCACACACCCTCGAGGTCACCCGCGCCGACGGCACCGCCCTGATACCCCTCGCCATCGAGGTGGTCACCGCCGGCAGCCTCGCCGCCACCGGCGCCGGGGTTCCCTTCGCCGCAGCCTTCCTCGGTATCAGCGCGCTGATCGCCGGAGCCGTGCTGCTCATCAGCCGCCGCCGCACGCGCCGCGCCTGAGCATCGACGACGACATCCCGCGCGGGCCGCACGGCTCGCGCGGGATGTCGTCGTTCCGGACGCCGCTTCCGTGGTCTGCGTCGCGCGATCGCGGTCGTTCCGCTCGCCCCACGGGTGGGCATCGGTCGCGACGTGGCGCAGGGGTGCTGGTGATGTCCGCGGTGATACCGGGTGAGGTCACCGGTGAATGGGACCCGGCCGAGCCGCGCACCCCGGTGGCGCAGCGTCCCGCGCGATCCCGTGCGCCGCGATAGTCGGTGTGTGACCGACGCGCTCTCCCGCCTGTCTCCGGCCGCCCCCTCGCGTCGCCGTGCGATGAAGGGCGCGCCGAGATGACGTCATCCCTCCCCCACATCGTCATGCTCACCAACGCCGTCGCACCCGACAAGTTGGGCGGCCTCGAGCGCTACGTGCGCGAGCTGTCCCGCGGCCTCGTCGCCACCGGCGCGTCCGTCACCGTCATCGCCAAGCGCACCGCCGATGACCAGGCCGACGACGAGATCACCGCCGACGGTGTGCGCGTCCGCCGCTACAGCCCGCCGCCCAAGACCGACCCTCTGTTCGCCGTGCGGTACGCGGGAGTCATCACGCGCGGTGTGCGCGCGCACCTCGAGTCGGCGATCGCCGACGGCGGTTCGCGTCGCACGGTTCTGCACGGGCACTTCCCCGTCCCCCTGCTCGGGCCGGCACGATCGCGCAGGCCCTACGTGTACACGTGCCACGCGCCCGTCCATCGCGAGCTGCTGTCCGAGCGCCGGGGGTCGTACGCCCTCCCCCGCCCCGTCCGCGCCGCCGCGGTCGGCGGCCTGCGCGCGTCCGAGCGCTTCGTGCTCCAACGCGCACACGCGCTCGTCACGCTCAGTTCCTTCGTGCGCGACGAGGTCGCCGCACTCGACGCCCGCTGCGGCGAACGCGTCGTGCAGATCCCGGGCGGGCTCGACACCGACTGGTTCCACCCCGCCCCGGCCGGCCCCCGGCGGACCGATCCTCGAGCCCCCGTCCTCTTCACGGCACGGCGGCTGGTCGAGCGCACCGGTGTCGATGCCCTCGTCGAAGCGATGCCCGCGGTCCTCGCCCAGGCGCCTGCGGCGCGTCTGGACATCGCCGGGTCGGGGCCCCTCGCCGACGCGCTGGCGCGCCGTATCGACGAACTCGGCCTCACCGCGAACGTGCGCCTGCTCGGCCGTATCGACGAGACGGATCTGCGCGAGCACTACCGCGACGCCGACCTCGCCCTCACCCCCACCCGGGCGCTTGAGGGCTTCGGCCTGTCCACCGCCGAGGCGCTCGCCTGCGGCACCCTCGCCGTGGTGACCCCGGTCGGCGCCAACCCCGAGCTCGTATCCGGCCTCGCGCCTGTCCTGGTCGCGCGCGGTGCCGGCCCCGGCGACATCGCCGCCGCCATCCTCGCGGTCCTGCGCGACCCCGCCCGGGATGCCCTGCGCTCACGCGCCCGGGCGCACGTTCACCCGCATTGGGCGTGGTCGCACGTCGTCGACCGCCACCTCGAGCTGTACGACCGCGTTCCCACCGCACGATGACGCCGCGCATCCTCGCCCTGGTTCCCACGATCAGCCCGCAGCGGGTCGCCGCAGCGGGTCCGTGGCTCCGCGCGTTCCGAGCCGAGGGCATCGATCTGCGCATCGTCGCCAACGCCGCTTCCGTCGCCGCCGGCGCGTCGTCGTGCGAGGTGCCGGTGATCGATTCGCGAGCGAATCCGGGCTTCGCGCGTTCGATCCGTGCGGCGGTCGACGCGGTCGACGACGGCGACTGGATCGTCCTTCTCAACGACGACCTCGTCGTCCCCGATACGGCTCCCGCCCGCATCCGCGCGGCCCTGCGCGACACCTCGTCCGCAGAGGCGCCCGGTGCGGCGGACATCGTCTACTTCGACCCCGAACCCGAACGCCCCCTGCCCGGGCGCTGGGGCGTCTTCGCCTCGCTCTCGCTGCTGGAGCCCGTCCTGAACCGGGTGCCGCACCCGACGAGAGGCCGCGGCGACCGCCCCGGGTACAAGTCCTTCAGCGCGGTGGCGGTGCGCCGCCGCACGTGGACGGAGCTGGGGGGACTCGACCCCCGCTTCGTCTTCTGCTTCGAGGACGCCTTCTTCGTCCGCGCCCACCTGGCCCGCGGCGGCAGCCTCCCCCGCGCGGTCGACGTGGGCATCGCGCACCACAAGTCCTCGACGACCTCGCGCCACATCGCGCGCGTGCTCCCCGCCGTCGCCTTCTCGGCGCGCTCGTATCTCGCCGCGGTGGGAACGCCCGGGCGCGCGGCCGACGCCATCGTCGTCGCCGCCCTGCTGGTCCGCGCGCCCCTCGCGCTGTTCGGTTCGGCCGCTCCGCGCGATCATCTGCGCGGCATCGTCCGCGCGATCGGTGCCGTGCTGCGCCGTCGCGAACCCTCCCTCCCCTCCTATGACACGCTCTGACCCCGTTCCCGGGGCGGGATGGATGCCGATCGCCGCCGCCGCGCTCGACGTCCGGGGACACGCGGCGTTCGATCCTCGCGTCGAGATCGTCCTCCTCCCCGTCGACGGCGGCGAGCCCCTGGCCCTGTTCGGGGACGGCGCCCGTGTCTGGCGGTCTCTGATCGGGGCGCTCCCGACGGCGGACGAGGATCTTCCGGCCGACGACCTCGGAATCGTGCGCGACCTCTCGTCCGCGGGGCTCGCCGTCTTCGCCGCGGGCCACCCCGATGCCGTCCGATCCCTGGAGACACCCCGCTACCCCTCGCCGTTGCACGAGCTCGTCCACGTCGTGGTCGCGCGGGTCGCGGAGCGTCGCAGCATCCGGTGCGTGTTCGTCAAAGGCCCCGAGCTGCGCCATCAGGGGCTGCGCGAGCGCGGACACTCCGGCGACGTCGACGTCTGGTGCGAGCCGCGGCGGTGGGTCGAGCTCGTGGCCGCGCTCGGTTCGCTCGGGTGGTCGCGCGAGCCCGATCCCTGGTGGGGCACTCCCGTCGGGCATTCCGCGACGCTCGCACCTCTCGATTGGGGATGCCAGATCGACGTGCATCGACGGATGCCGGGGATGACGATCGACGACGACGAGGCGTTCGCGCGCGTCTTCGACGCCTGCGAATCCGTCCGTGTCGCGGGCCGATCCGTCCGCGTGCCGGCCCGTGACGCTCACGCGGTGATCGCGGCCCTGCACGCCGCGCGGCCCGAGGTCGGACGCGGCGCCTCGCCGTCCGGCCTCGACCTCGCCTCCGATCTGCTGCGCCGTCTGGACGACCCGGTCGGGGCCTGCGAACGTCTGACGGCGGTCCCGGCGCTGCGTGAGGCTCTGCTGCGGGCCGTGCCGGATGCCGAGCTCCCCTCGGACCGGGGCGTTCCCCGCGATTGGGCGTGGCGCGACCGTCCCGATCGGGCGAGGGCGTACTTCGCGGCTCTCGGCGAGTACGGTCTGCGCGCCCGCGCGACCCTGCTGTGGCGACTCGTGTGGCCCTCGGCCGAGGTGGCGATCGAGTCGGCGCGGCGCGCGGGCTACGCCGGCGAGGGGCCGCTCCGCGCGCGACTGCACCGCGTGCTCCGGGGCGTGCGCGGTCTGCTCACGGGGCGGGTCGCGCGGCGCTGACGATCGCCGACTGGCGCTCAGCCGAGACGGACGCCGTCGACGCGCGCGCGGGCGGGCGCGAGGTCGATCATCGCGTCATCCGGTCCCCCGGCAACGGGCGGCGACGGGCGCCGCGCCGTCGCCTCGGCGACCAGGACGAACAGGGGAACGAGGAAGCACGCCGACAGCGGTCCCCATCCGGTGAAGCGCAGCGTCGTCTCGGTGGCGCATAGCGCGAGAAGGCCCAGCAGGAAGGCACCCCCGACAAGCAGCTCCCGGCGCGGACCCAGACTGTCCGCGCCGCGCCACGCGACCAGCAGGACGACGACGACGCCGGCGACGGCGACCAGCCCACCGGTCACGAGCGTCGTCAGCAGCGTGTTGTGGGCGTGACTGGCGGCCGTCGACAGCGCCCGCGAGAGCTCGGCGTAATGGTCCGCGTAGAAGTAGGCGCCCCGCCCCCAGAGCCAGTGGCCGTCGAGCAGACCGATGTTGTACATCCAGATCTCACCGCGATACGTGTAGGCCGCGGGGTCGGTCTCGGTGAACGGGATCTGCACCACGAACACCGCGATCACGGCGAGACCGACCGGCAGCACCAGACGGAACACCACGCGCGGCAGCACCCAGCCGAGCAGCACCGCGGCGAGGATCACGCAGGCGCCGAACAGCGCGGTGCGCGACGACGACAGCACCAGCGCCCACGCGATCGGCAGCACCAACGCCCACCGCACGACGAACCGCCGCTCGAGGAAGGCGAAGGGCAGGGATGCCGCGAGGAACAGGCCGAAGGTGTTCGAGTGCGAGAAGATCCCCGCGAGCAGGGGGGCGCCCGTGAGGGATTTCTCGGCGTGCGCCAGACCCGCCGACATGAGGACGCGCTCCGGGTCGACGGCCATGCCGATCAACGAGACGACGGCGACCAGGGCGCCGATCCGGCCGAGCAGGACCAGATCGGACCATTTCACCCGCAGGGTGATGACGAGAGCACCGGCGAGTGCGGGCAGCAGCAAAGCCGGGCCGACCGGACGGTCGTGGGCGAACTCGTCGGCGACCGCGACGATCGACGGCAGGGCGACCACGCCGAGAGGGATCGCATCGACCCGCGACCAGAGCATCGCCCCCAGCAGCACGGCGACCGCGACCAGGGGGATCACGGCGTTCGCGGTGGCGGTGGCGGCCTCCACCAGGGGACGCGGGGCGGTGACGGCACCCTCGACGTAGTGGGCCCGGTCCGTGGTCAAGGCCTCGACCACCGGTTCGGCGAGCGACGCGAGCGCGAGCAGCAGGACGGCCGCCCTGCGTCGGCGCGACTGCCGACCTCGCCCCCGGCGCTCGTCGCGTCGACGTCCGGCGCTGACGCGGGTGCTCGCTAGCCTGCTCATCGCCCGAAAGCTACAACCCGAGGAGACGCTGCGTGCCCACGCTCGATTCCGTCGCGCCCGGGCGAGGCGGCGCGTTGGCTCTCCTCGCGGCGCAGTGGGGCAAGTACGCCGTGCAGGTGGGCGGGATCGTCCTGCTCGCGCGTCTGATCTCCCCCGCCGACTTCGGGCTCGTATCGCTCGGGCTCGCCCTCGCCGGCTTCGCTGCCGTCCTCGGCGACTTCGGTCTGAGCCTCGCCGCGCTCCGGGCCCCCGTCCTCTCGCCCGCGCAGCGCGACCTGCTGTTCTGGATCAACACCGCCGTCGGGGTGGGGGCTGCGGCGGTGGTCGCCGCGGCGGCCCTGCCCGCGGGCTCCGCCTTCGGCGACGAGCGCCTCACGACGGTGCTCCTCCTTCTCGCGCCGGCGTTCGCGCTGCGCTCCGCGAGCGTCCAGTACCGCGTCGAGCTCAACCGGTCGGGGCGTCTCGGCACCCTGGCGGTGGTCGAGTTCGCGGGCGACGGGCTGGGCCTGGTCGTCGCCGCGACCCTGGCGGTCGCCGGGTACGGCGTCTTCGGGCTGTCCCTGCAGGGCGCGATCGCGGCGGGCGTGACGCTGGTGGCCGCCGTCGCCTACGCCGGATGGATGCCACGACCGCCCCGTCGGGGAGTACCCATCCGCCGTCTGCTGTCGTTCGGAGGCAACACCTTCGTCGTGCATCTGCTGAACTACACGTCGTCGAACATCGGCACGATGACCGTGGGCGCCGCATCCGGGGCCGGAGTACTGGGTTTGTTCAGCCGGGCGAACCAGCTGGTGAATCTGCCTCTCGAGCAACTGGCCAGCCCGCTGACCCGTATCGTCATCCCCGCGCTGAGCCGCGCGCCGGACGCCGCCGACGTGCAGCGACGCCTGGCGAGCTTCCAGGTCCTGCTGTGCGTCCCCGTGCTCGGGTACATCAGCCTGCTCGCGTCGACGGCGGACCCCGCCATCCACCTCGTTCTGGGAGCGGAGTGGCGACCGGCGGCGGCGTTCGTGCCCGTGTTCGCGATCGGTGCGGTGTTCCAGACGGTGGGGTACGTCGGCTACTGGGCATTCGTCGCACGGGGCCGTCCCGGGCTGCTGCTCGGCGCCGAGGCGGCGGGACGAGGGGTCATGATCGCCCTCGCCGTCGCGTGGGCGCCGCTGGGCCCGCTCTGGGTGGCGGGCGCGATCGCTCTCGGGCACGCGGTCGTGTGGGCGGGCTCGACGTTCGTCTTCCTCCCCCGGGCGGGGATCTCGGGCCTGCGTCTCGCCGGGTCCGCCACCCGCATCCTGACCGTGTTCCTCGCCGCCTGGGCGGCGGCCACGGCGATCGATCTCTCGGCCGTGTCCACCTGGGATCCCCTGCCGCGCCTTCTCGTCCTCGTCGCCGCGTGGGGTGCGACCGCGGCGGCGGCGACCGCTCTGTTCGCCCGCGCCGACCTCGCCGTGATCCGCGGGTTCATCCGTCCCTCCCGCCCGACCGGCGACTGAACGCGCGGCGACGATCCGACACGCTCGGGGGGACCGGCGAGGAGAGACATGCACATCGCGAGCGTGACGCGCAGCGTGCCGTACAACGGCATCCCGCACGCGGGCGGAGACTACGTGCTGCGCCACGCGCGGGCTCTGCGCGAGCTGGGCCACACTCTGACGTTCATCGCTCCCGACACCGACGAGAACCGTCGCGCAATGGCGCGCGGGGTTCCCGCCGACGCCGTCATCCTCTATCCCGCCCGGTCGCTCTCGCACCCCGGTCCCATCGAACGACTGAGGCGTCGACTCTCTCCCGCCCGCGTGGGACGCGACGAGCACCGCGGACTCTCACGATCGACCGGTGCTCGTGCCGCTCTCGCGACGGCCGACGTCGTGGAGTACCAGTGGACCCAGGCAGCGGACCTGGGCGGGGTGATCGCGCGGTTCGCGGCGCCGCACGCGCGAACGATGCTGGTGCTGCACGACGTCATGACCCAGCAGGTGACGCGGCAGCGCGACGGTGGACGGGGCGGCCTACCGGCGCGCGCGATCCGTTCGCTCAAGGTCGCGCTCGTGCGGCGCGCGGAACGACGGGCGATCTCGCGCGTCGACACGGTGATCGTCTTCAGCGAGAAAGACGCGGCGATGGCGCGCACGCTCGCTCCGCCGGCCGTCGTCGTCGAGGTCGTGCGCCCGCCTCTGGCCGGCGGCGTCGCCGACGTCACGCCTCGCCACGCCGACGGACGCGACGATTCCCGCCCGTTCGAGGTGCTCTACGTCGGGTGGTTCCGCCGCGCCGACAACGCCCGCGCCGCGCTCTGGCTGTGTCGAGAGGTGTGGCCCCGCATCCGCGCGGTGCACCCCGACGCGCGCCTCACCCTCGCGGGGGCGGATCCGACCGCCGAGATGCGGGTTCTGGCATCGCTCGGCTCCGGCATCGAGATCACGGGCTACCAGCCGAGTCTCGACGCGTTCTACGCCCGGGCCGACGTGGCCGCCGTCCCCGTCCGCGACGGTGCGGGGGTCAAGTTCAAGACCGTGCTCGCGATGCTCTGGCAGCTCCCCGTCATCTCGACCCCGGTGGGGCTCGAGGGCATCACCGACGACCCCGACCTGGTGTGGGGGCGGGCCGACACCCCGGCTGCATTCGCCGACGCCCTCCTGGCCGCCGCGGCGCGACCCCAGGCCGCGGCGCGCGTCGCACGTGCCGCCCGACGCTGGGCGTCGCACGAATTCTCGGAAGAGACGTTCCGCCGCTCGCTCGGGCGCATCCTGAGCCCTCCCTCTCCCCCGTCCCCTCGCCCCCCGGAGTGCCCGTGAACGCCGT
>NZ_QAJB01000473.1:0-4176 GCF_003061325.1 Microbacterium sp. HMWF026 | reverse complement strand
TACATACCCTAGGGGGGTATGGTATCTAGGTGAACGGATACGAGGGCAACAAAGACGACCTCCAGAAGCGGCTGCGTCGCGTCGAGGGTCAGGTACGAGGGATCGCCCGAATGGTCGATGAAGACAAGTACTGCATCGACATCCTTACGCAGGTCTCCGCCGCGACGAAGGCTTTGGAGACGGTTGCTCTATCCCTGCTCGGGGATCACCTCCGCCACTGCGTCGCGGAGGCGAGCGCAGAGGGCGGCCAGGTTGCCGCAGAGAAGATTCGTGAGGCCAACGACGCGATTGCACGGCTCGTCCGTTCCTGATCCCGCACCGACCCCAGAGGAGCAAATCATGACCGACCGCATCGACCTCGGCCTGAAAGACACCAACGCCGGCTGCGCTTGCTGCGCCACGTCCGCAGCGACAGACGCACCCGCGTCCACCGCGGCGACGGTGACAGAAGACGTCCTGGTGACCGGAATGACATGCTCGCACTGCGTGTCGAGCGTCACGGAGGAGCTGACTGCGATCGACGGTGTCGAGAATGTCACGGTAGACCTCAACGCCGGCGGTACGTCGCGCGTCACCATCCACAGCTTGACCCCGATCGATGCCGCCGCAGTGCGGGCCGCGGTGGAGGAGGCCGGCTACACCCTGGCCGGCGCACCCGCATGAGCGCGGTCGACGTCGAACTCGATATTTCCGGGATGACATGCGCGTCGTGTGCGACCCGGATTGAACGCAAGCTGAACAAGCTTCCCGGTGTGGAAGCAACGGTGAACTACGCCACCGAAAAAGCACGTGTTCGCGGGAACGACGTCGACCCTGCCACCCTGATCGCCGCCGTCGAATCCGCGGGGTACCAGGCGGCTCTCCCCGCACCGCCACCGAGCGGTGATATCGATGAGAACACCCCAAACCGAGAGGACGGCGAGGTCGGGGCGCTACGGCGGCGTCTGCTGATTAGTGCCGCCCTGTCGCTGCCGGTGGCAGTGTTGTCGATGGTCCCGGCGTTGCAGTTCGAGTACTGGCAGTGGCTTGCCCTCACTCTCACCGCCCCGGTGGCGGTCTGGGGCGCGTGGCCGTTCCACCGGGCCGCGGCCGTCAACGCCCGACACGGCGCGGCGACCATGGACACCCTCATCAGCGTTGGCGTCATCGCCGCATTCGGGTGGTCCCTTTACGCGCTGTTCTTCGGTGGCGCAGGCATGCCCGGCATGACGATGACGTTCACCCTCGTCGGTACCCCGCAGGCCGGGGGCCACGAAATCTATCTGGAAGTGGCCGCGCTGGTCACCGTCTTTATCCTGGCCGGGCGGTATGCCGAAGCGCGCGCGAGGAAATCATCGTCGGAGGCGTTACGGGCGCTGCTGGAGATGGGCGCGAAGCACGCCACGCAGCTCGTCGACGGCGCCGAACGGATGGTGCCGGTCGCGCAGCTGTCGGTCGGAGACACTGTGCTCGTTCGACCGGGGGAGAAGATTCCCTCCGACGGGCTGGTGATCGATGGTGCCTCCGCCGTCGATGCCAGCATGCTCACCGGAGAATCAGTCCCCGTCGAGGTGACGACTGGGTCGCGTGTCGTTGGAGCGACGGTGAATGTCGGCGGCCGCCTCACCGTAGAAATCACCCGGGTCGGCGCCGACACCGAGCTCGCGCGCATGCGCCGGCTGATGGAGGAAGCCCAAACCGGCAAGGCCAAGGTGCAACGCATCGCTGACCGGGTGTCGGCCGTGTTCGTCCCGATCGTCATCGGACTTGCCGCCGCCGCCTTCGTCGGCTGGATGATCGCTGGGGCATCGCTGGAACAAGCGTTCACCGCCGCGGTCGCGACACTAATCATCGCGTGCCCGTGCGCGCTTGGCCTCGCCACCCCCACCGCCCTCTTGGTGGGCACCGGCCGGGGCTCGCAGCTGGGAATCTTGATCCGTGGACCGCAGGTGCTGGAGCAGACCCGCACCGTCGACACCATCGTGCTCGACAAGACCGGCACCGTGACCACCGGCAAGATGACCGTCACCACCGTTCACCCCGCCCCTGGTGTCACCCGGGACGAGCTGCTGCGGGTCGCCGCTGCGGTCGAGGCGGGCTCCGAGCATCCCGTCGCCCGCGCGATCACCGCCACCGCGCCTGGTGCATATGCGGACAGCTTCGCCTCGCACGCCGGGTTCGGTGTGCAGGGGATCGTGGACGGCGCCGCGGTGGTCGCGGGCCGCGCCTCCTGGCTGGCCGAGCAGTGGGGCATCCACCCACCGTCGGAGGCCGCAGCGGAGCTGAACACGCTCGCTCGTACCAGTACCGCAATCGCGGTCGGCCGCGACGGGCGGTACCTGGGCGCGATCGGCGTGGCGGACACGGTGAAGCCGACCAGCTCGACCGCCATCGCACTGTTCCGCGCACTCGGGCTGCGCCCGGTGCTCCTCACCGGCGACAACGACACCACGGCCGCACGGATCGCCGCTGAGGTCGGCATCTCCGACGTGCACGCCGGCGTCACCCCCGCCGGGAAGCTCGAAGTGATCCGCCGGCTCCAAAACGATGGCCACGTGGTCGCAATGGTCGGTGACGGCGTCAACGACGCCGCGGCCCTCGCCGCAGCCGACCTCGGCCTTGCGATGGGGGGCGGCACGGACGCGGCGATCGCCGCCAGTGACATCACGATCGTCTCCGGCGACCTGACCGTCGTGGCCGACGCGATCCGACTCTCCCGCCGCACCCTCCGCACCATCAAGAGCAATCTGTTCTGGGCCTTCGCCTACAACGTCGCCGCCATCCCGATCGCCATGGCCGGGCTGCTGAACCCGCTCGTCGCCGCGGCGGCCATGGCGCTGTCGTCGGTGTTCGTCGTGACCAACAGCCTCCGGCTGCGCCGGTTCCGCCCCGAGCCGGCACCCGTGCACATCGCCCGCACTCCCATGCCCCAACCGAACCTGAATCGTGCGCCGTGGCGGCGCACCCAGCGAAGGAGGCTCCCATGAGCCAGCACGAACATCACAACCACTCGGCCCGCACGAACCACCAGGGCCACAACGCTCCGGCGGCAACGGCAGTACACGACCACGTAGCGATGGGCCACCCGCACGGCACGGATGATCGGGCACCTGCGGCGGGGCACGCCGGGCACGGTCACGCCGACCACGGCGGTCACGCCGGTCACGGTGATCACGTCGCCCGGTTCCGGCGGCTGTTCTGGATCATGCTGGTTCTCGCGGTGCCGGTCGTGGCTTTCTCCAGCATGTTCTCGATGCTGATCGGCTACCCGCTGCCGGACGCGGCGTGGGTGGGATGGGTGTCCCCGATTCTCGGGACCGTCATGTATGTCTGGGGTGGCGCCCCGTTCCTTACCGGCGCCGTCAGCGAGCTGCGCGCCCGCAAGCCCGGCATGATGCTTCTCATTGCCCTCGCGATCACCGTCGCGTTCCTCGCGTCCTGGGGGGCAAGCCTCGGGCTGTTGCACCACGAGTTGGACTTCTGGTGGGAGCTGGCGCTGCTGGTCGTAATCATGCTTCTCGGGCACTGGATCGAGATGCGATCCCTCGCCCAGACCACCTCCGCCCTCGACTCCCTCGCCGCGCTCCTGCCCGACGAGGCCGAGAAGGTGGACGGGGAAACCACCGTCACCGTCGCCCCCGCTGAGCTGCAGGTCGGTGACGTGGTTGTGGTCCGCCCCGGTGGGCGGGTTCCCGCGGACGGGCGGATCGTGCAGGGCTCGGCCAGCATGGACGAGTCGATGATCACCGGAGAATCCCGCCCCGTTCGCCGCGGCGACGGCGATCAGGTCGTCGCCGGCACGGTCGCCACCGACTCCGGAGTTCGCGTAGAAATCACCGCGGTCGGGCAGGACACCGCCCTCGCGGGCATCCAAAAGCTCGTCACTGAGGCTCAAAACTCCTCCTCTCGCGCGCAGCGGCTCGCGGACCGTGCTGCGGGGTGGCTGTTCTGGTTCGCGCTCGGCGCGGCCGCGGTCACCGCCTTGGTGTGGTCCCTGGTGGGATTCCCCGACGAAGCGGTCATCCGCACCATCACCGTTCTGGTCATCGCCTGCCCGCACGCCTTGGGACTGGCGATCCCGCTCGTCGTGTCGATCGCCACGGAGCGTGCCGCGCGCGGCGGTGTTCTGATCAAGGACCGTCTCGCGCTGGAAAGCATGCGCACCGTCGACACGGTGCTGTTCGACAAGACCGGCAC